>NZ_DBHC01000040.1:0-116329 GCF_002296035.1 Roseivirga sp. UBA838 | reverse complement strand
GACACAAATGGAGGCAAGGTTCAGAAATATAATTCTAGCGACTTAAGTAAGTAGCCCTATTTTATTATCCATTAATTAAAGTGTTACAAATGCAATATCTTTTAACTTTGGCCCCCAATTGATTTGAAGTACAGTTTCAATAGTACATTTCACATCAATTTGAGGGAAGAGATATGGATAAGTTTATAGGGTTTTTCAGAACAGTCAGTTACGTATTATTCACAGCAGCCTTGTTATGGTCCTATGCCTACATGGTAGGGCAGGTTACCTATCGGTTCGATACCCAGGGAAATCCAATTTATGCGGTAGACAGAAATACCTATTTCTTTGGTGCATTGGCTATTTTCATTTTGACCAATGTTGTTTGCTCCGTGTTCATACAAACGCTCAAGAAAATTAAAACCACCGAAGATGGTTCAGGATTGAGAAATAGAAGCCTTAAGCTGGATTTAATAACCTGGACTAAAGGTTTTGCAGGAATTGTCAACCTTTTCTTTGGCCTCATTATGTTTTTCCTTGGTTTAATGAACCTGGCTGAATCGCAGCAATCTAAAACCCTTGGATTCTATGTATATCTGGGGCCAATTCTGATAGTAGTGTGGTTTTTCTACCTGGCGCACTTACTGGGAAAGAGTAGATCATAGACTAACTCGCTCATTTTCAGAAGGCACCTTTAACGAAATTCTAATGCCTTTTTAGGACACGTGCATTTTTAGAATTTTAGTTCTAACTTCCGCTTTTGTTGTATGCAAAAGTGCATCACATGCTTCTAACCTAAGTAGTTGAAATTCTGAATGGCAGATCAAGTAGCGAATTATACCGAAGATAGTATTCGGTCCCTCGATTGGAAAGAACACATAAGACTACGACCCGGTATGTATATCGGAAAATTGGGCGATGGATCGGCCCAAGACGATGGTATCTATGTACTGGTAAAAGAAATTATCGATAATAGTATCGATGAACACATGATGGGTTTCGGTAAGACCATCGATGTGAAAGTATCCGAACACAAAGTAGAAGTAAGAGATTACGGTCGTGGTATACCTTTGGGAAAAGTTGTAGACTGTGTTTCCAAGATCAACACCGGAGGAAAATACGATAGTGGGGCCTTTCAAAAATCGGTAGGACTGAATGGAGTAGGTACAAAGGCCGTAAATGCTTTGTCTACCTATTTTAAAGTGCAGTCTTATAGAGACGGTAAAACCAAAGTAGCAGAGTTTGAGAGAGGGGAGATCGTAAACGATGCTAAGGAAACAACCACTAGTGCAAGAAACGGTACTCAGATAGTCTTTAGGCCCGATGAGACCATTTTCAAAAATTACCACTTTATTCCCCAATACCTGGACGATCTCATTTGGAACTATTGCTTCCTCAATGCCGGGTTGACCATTAACTTCAACGGAGTAAAGTATCATTCGGAAAAAGGCTTGTACGATCTTCTATCGCGTAAAACCGATGTAGATAGCCTCAGGTATCCCATTATTCACCTGAAGGGAGACGATATTGAAATAGCGCTTTCGCATACCAACCAATACGGTGAGGAATACTATTCATTCGTAAATGGGCAATACACTACACAAGGGGGAACACACCAGGCCGCTTTGAGAGAAGCGCTGGTAAAAACCATTCGTGAGTTTTATAATAAAAACTTCGATGCAACTGATGTTCGGGCATCCATAGTGGGTGCCATAGCTGTTCGAGTGCAAGAGCCTGTGTTTGAGTCACAAACCAAGACAAAACTAGGCTCGCAAAACGTGGCTCCCGATGGCCCAACCATGCGGACTTTTGTGAACGATTTTGTGAAGAAAGCCCTCGATGACTATTTGCATAAGGACTCAAAAACAGCCGATGCCCTGTTAAAACGTATTCTTCAGTCGGAAAGAGAACGTAAAGAAATTGCCGGTATTAAGAAGCTGGCCAACGAAAGAGCTAAGAAAGCAAACCTGCACAACAAAAAGCTCAGAGACTGTCGTATTCATTTGGACGATAAAAAGGCCGATGAAGACTTGCGCAATGCAACCACTCTCTTTATAACAGAGGGCGACTCGGCCAGTGGTTCAATCACCAAGTCTCGCGATGTGCAAACCCAGGCAGTTTTTAGTTTGCGAGGTAAGCCGCTCAACTGCTACGGACAAACCAAAAAAGTGGTCTATGAAAATGAGGAGTTCAACCTGCTGCAGCACGCACTCAATATTGAAGACGGTCTGGACGGTTTGCGTTACGATAAAATTGTGATTGCCACCGATGCTGATGTAGACGGCATGCACATTAGACTGCTGCTGCTAACTTATTTCTTGCAATTTTTCCCCGATTTGGTGAGGAGAGGGCACGTCTATATTCTCGAAACCCCTTTGTTTAGGGTGAGAAACAAGAAAGAGACCATCTATTGCTACAGCGATGAAGAGCGAAGAGCAGCTATTGCCAAGCTGGGAAATAAGCCGGAGATTACACGATTCAAGGGATTGGGCGAAATTTCTCCTGATGAGTTTAAAGGGTTTATTGGTCCTGACATGCGTCTAGAACCCATCATCCTTAAAAAAGAAACCAGTATTAAAGAAATACTAAGCTTCTACATGGGCAAAAATACTCCCGACAGGCAAGACTTCATTATAGAAAACCTGCGCATTGAGAAAGATCTGGCCGAGGAGGTAGCCTAAGTGTGGGCTTCTCATTGGCCCGGGCAATGCAAAAGTCTTTCCCCAGTCTTTTTGATTGTGTGTAGGATGAATGAAGACAGATTGGGAGTTTGAGACAAGAAGCTGATTGTTGAAATAAAACCGGTAGAAATACCGAGCCATATAATTTAGAACCTGGCGTTGAGTGGCCCATCAATTGGGGTAACCATGAGCCTGGAGATAAAAAGTAACTCCGTTTTGTTAAAGGACGGTCTGAATAGAATTGTGAGTAAACTTTAACCTTTTGCGCTCTTTGCGCACTTTGCGGTAAAATGAGTGAAGAAAATTTAGAAAACATCAACGAAGAAGATGGTGAAATCAAAGAGGTTATTCCCGTTTCGGGCATGTACCAAAATTGGTTTCTCGACTATGCTTCCTATGTAATTTTAGAAAGGGCTGTTCCGGCCATAGAAGATGGACTGAAACCTGTTCAGAGGCGCATAATGCACTCCATGAAAGAAATGGACGATGGCCGTTTCAATAAGGTTGCCAATATCATTGGTCAAACCATGCAGTATCACCCTCATGGAGACGCCTCTATTGGCGATGCCATTGTAAACCTTGGTCAGAAAGACTTACTCATTGAAACTCAGGGTAACTGGGGAGACATTCGTACTGGAGACAGTGCAGCAGCTCCCAGGTATATTGAAGCACGTCTTTCCAAGTTTGCACTGGAGGTAGTGTTCAATCCGCAAACCACCAACTGGCAGTTGTCTTACGATGGCCGTAAGAAAGAGCCCATCACCCTGCCCGTTAAGTTTCCGTTGCTGTTGGCTCAGGGAGTAGAGGGTATTGCAGTAGGACTTTCTACTAAAATTCTACCCCACAATTTTAACGAACTCATTCAGGCCTCTATTAAAATACTGCAAGGCAAGAAGCCTAAAATTTACCCTGACTTTCCTACGGGCGGCATGGCCGATTTTTCAGAATACAATGAAGGGCTCAGGGGAGGTAAGGTAAAAGTGAGGGCCAAAATAGAAGAGCTCGATAAAAAAACGCTGATTATCAAAGACATTCCTTTTGGCACTACCACCACCAGTCTTATAGACTCCATTATAAAAGCCAACGATAAGGGAAAAATTAAGATTAAGAAGGTAATAGACAACACGGCCGAACATGTAGAAATACTTGTTGAACTGGCTGCCGGTCAGTCACCTAATATCACCATAGATGCTCTATACGCTTTTACCGATTGTGAAGTAAGTATTTCACCCAATGCTTGTGTAATTATCGATGAAAAGCCACGATTCATAAGTGTCAATGAAATCTTAAAGCTTAATACAGATCAAACAGTCGATCTGTTAAGGCAGGAGTTGGAGATTAGGAAAGGAGAGTTGCTGGAAAAGATTCTCTTTTCATCACTCGAAAAGATTTTCATTGAAAACAGGATTTATCGCGATATAGAAGAATGCGAAACCTGGGAGTCTGTTTTAGAAACCATAGACAAAGGACTTGATCCATTTAAAGCCGATTTTTATCGTGAAATTACCACCGATGATATTATAAGGCTCACCGAAATTAAGATCAAGCGAATCTCCCGTTTCGATTCGTTTAAGGCCGATGAGCTCATGCGGAAGCTGCAGGAGGAGTTGGCTGAAGTTGAACATAACCTTGCCAACCTGGTAGACTATGCCATTGCCTACTATCAGAATCTTTTGGATAAATATGGCAAGGGGCGTGAGCGTAAAACAGAAATCAAGTCATTCGAAAATATTGCAGCTACGGTAGTAGCTGCCAACAATGCCAAACTCTACGTAAACCGTGCTGAAGGCTTTATTGGCTATGGCCTAAAGAAAGATGAGTATGTATGCGAATGCTCTGATATTGATGACATTATCGTTTTCAGAAAAGACGGAAAGTTTCAGGTAGTAAGAATTTCCGACAAAGTATTTGTAGGGAAAGACATACTCTACGCGGGCGTCTTTAATAAGAACGATGAGCGCATGGTTTATAACATGATGTACCTTGATGGTAAAACCGGGCGCACCATGGTAAAACGTTTTCAGGTATTAGCCATAACCCGCGATAAGGAATACGACCTGACCAAAGGAGCAAGAGGTTCTAAAATATTGTATTTTACAGCCAACCCCAATGGCGAGGCCGAGCTGGTGACCGTTTTCCTCACATCAGGCTGCAAAGCCCGCATCAAGGTTTTCGATTTCAACTTTGCCGATATTGAGATTAAAGGAAGAGGAGCCGGAGGTAATATTGTTACGCGCTATCCCGTGCGTAAAATTCAGCTCAAAATGGAAGGCAAGTCTACCCTTGGAGGCTTAGATATTTGGTATGATGATGCGGTAGGTCGATTGAATCGGGATGAAAGGGGCGAGCTGCTCGGTAATTTTCAGGCCGATGATAAAATACTGGTTATTTATAACACTGGTGAATATGAACTCACCAGCTTTGACCTGACTAACCGCTATGAACCGGATAAGATTCACCTCATTGAGAAGTTCGATCCACAAAAACCTATTGCCGCTGTTCATTATGATCCGGCATCGGCTCAGCACTACATTAAAAGGTTTCAGATAGAAACTTCCACTATGGACAAGCGCTTCTGTTTCATTAGTGAAGAAAAGGGAGCAAAATTGTTACTGGCTACCACCGAGGAGTCTGCTCAACTGGAAGTACACTATACTGTTAAAGGTTCGCGAGAGCGGAAGACCTCTGTCTTTGACATTGATATGCTTATAGACGTAAAAGGCTGGAAGGCTACCGGAAATAAACTTTCTCCGCACTCGGTAAAAAAAGTAGTGCTGCTTAGCGATAAGAAGCAAAAAACAAAAGAAGAACCCGAAGCTGAGCAAAAAGATGAACCAAAGGAGGGCCCGGCAGAGGCAAAACCTGAGGCTGATAAAGCCAAGCCTGCCGATGACAGCTCAAAGCCGGAAAAGGTAGACCCCAAGCCATCTGGAAAAAAGGGAGGAGAAGATAAAACAGGAGGATATAATGTGGGCGAAACCATCGACCTGTTTTAGTAGGTAAGGCCTGCCGGAATAGGTATAAATAGGGGTATTAGGGCAGCGAGGTTGTTTACTTGGCACAAACACATAAACCTTTAGGGTTAAGGTTCAATAATATTGTTTGTTCATCTACTGAGCTGTCGGGTTATCCCTGACAGCTTTTTTTATGAAAGAGAAAGTAAATTTAGAGCTATTGCGTTATTTGGAGGGCTTTGTTACCCCCAACAAGATTAAGCTCATACAAGAGGTTTTGGCACATCGAACCCGACACGTAAGTGTTGTAATGGAAGATTTTTACCATTCGCAAAATGCCAGTGCCGTTATGCGCACCTGCGATTGCTTTGGAGTGCAGGATGTGTACATAACTCAGAGGCTGCACGATTATAACGTGAACCCCAATGTGGTAAGAGGTGCCTCCAAATGGCTTTCGATTCACAAGTTTGATCGTGAGGAGCAGAGCACCCGAAAGTGCTTTAAAGAACTGCGAAGTAAGAATTATCGCATAGTGGGTACAACCCCAAACCCCAATTGTGCATCTATATATGAGTTAGATTTAGAGCAACCGCTGGCTGTGGTTTTTGGAACCGAAAAACAAGGGCTTTCAGACTATGCCAAACAGGAGGTAGACCAATTGGTGTATATTCCTATGTATGGATTTACAGAGTCTTTCAATGTTTCGGTGAGCGCAGCACTTATTTTAAATGAATTGGTCAACAGGCTAAAAAAATCTGCCATACCATGGCAGCTTAGCCAGGAAGAAAAACACACACTGACATTCGAATGGTATCAGCAAATTGTAAAGAGGTCCGACCTGCACATCAAAAACTTTTTGCAGGAACAATCCGGCAAGAAGTGACGTTGTGCACATTATCTGTTCAATCCAGTTACTTTTTATCCGGCCATAACGTTACACTAAAGTTCTACAACCAAAAAATTCAAAATTGAAAACAACCATTTGTTCGGTTCTGTTGGCCTTGTGGTGCATAAGCCACTGTGTCTTTGGTCAGACCATTATAGAAGGAAAGGTTACTGATGCAGAAACAGGAGACCCAATACCCTTTGCCAGCGTGTACTTTCAAGGGACCACCATTGGTGTTCCAACCGATTTTGATGGTTTTTATCGTATAAAAGGTGAGGCCAAAAGCGATACCTTGGTGGTTTCCTACATTGGCTATGAAACCAAAACAAAGGCTTACCAAAAAGGAGTAACCCAAACCATTAATTTTCAGCTCAACCCTGAAGCAACCGCTTTGAGCGATTTTGTGGTAACAGCCGGGAAAGTAGAAAACCCGGCCTTTGATATACTTAGGCAGGTAATGGATCATAAACCCGTGAACGACAAGCGCAGGTTAGCTGCCTATGAGTTTGATAGCTACAACAAAATTGAAATTGATGTAGACAATATTTCAGATAAGCTGAGGCAAAAGAAGTTTATGAGAAAAATTGCGGCAGTCCTAGACTCCATAGAGGTTATTGCAGGAGAAGACGGAAAGCCCATTTTGCCCCTTTTTATTTCCGAATCGCTATCAAGATACTATTATCGGTCCGACCCTAGACTTTCTAAAGAAGAAGTGCTCAAAACCAAAATAACCGGGGTGGGTATTGAAGACGGAAGTCTAATTTCACAAGTCATAGGTTCATCCTTTCAGCAATACAATTTTTACCAAAACCGAATGAATATTGTTGAGAAGGAGTTTGCCTCGCCCATTGCCGATGGCTGGAGAATTCTCTATGACTATGTGCTGGAAGATTCGGTGACTATTGGTGGAGAGTTTTGTTACCTGCTCGATTTTAAACCTAAAAACGATCAGGAGCTGGCCTTTGTAGGTAAAATGTGGATTACCAAAAGAGATTTTGCCATAAAACAAATAGATGCTACGGTGCAGCGTACGGCCAATCTTAATTTTATTGAGAAAATTAAAATTCAACAAGAATTAGACAGGGTAGAAAACGGAGCCTGGTTGCCGGTAAAAACCCGTGTGCTTGTAGATGTGGCCGAAATAACCAATAAATCGGCCGGTTTCCTGGCTAAATTCTATACCTCCAACCAAAACCTGAGAGTTACAGAACCAAAAGACACCCGGTTCTTTGAGCGTGCTATTGAACTTTCGGAGCAATCGCGCGAATATGATGAAAGCTTTTGGGAGCAAAACCGACACGATAAGCTCACTCCAACAGAGATTAATGTAATCTCTATGATTGATACCCTTAAAAACATACCCATAGTAAAAACATGGACCACTCTGGCCAAAACCTTTGCCAGAGGTTATGTGGAGGTAGGGGCGTTCGATCTGGGGCCATGGCCCTTTTTACTCGGAAACAATAATATTGAAGGATGGCGTGTTCGTGTGGGAGGAAGAACCAATGAGCACTTTAGCCGAAGATGGCAGTTCAATGGCTACATGGCTTATGGTTTCGATGACGAGAAGTACAAATATGGCTTGGGAGCCACTTGGATTGCTGACCGAAACAACTGGACTACCTTCAATGTCAATTACCGAAAAGACATAGATCAGTTCGGAATTCAACCCGATGCCCTTACCGATATTGATGGTGGAACTGCCTTTCTGGCCCTTACTCAACTAGGAAATCTCGTTCGGCCGTTTAGATACGAAAGTTATCAATTAGGAGCTTTCAGGCAGTTTTCGCGTGCCTTTTCAGCCGGAATTTTACTTACCAACAAAAGCTTTCAGCCGGAATTCGATTTTAGGTACAGAACCAATTTGGAGAAACCCGATAGCCCCTTAGGGACAGATTTCTCTACCTCAGAAGTAACGCTGAGGTTAAAATATGCCAGAGACGAATCGTTCATTATAAACGACAACAGTCGAATAAGTCTGGGAACCTTGCGCTGGCCCATGTTTATGGCTTCGGTTACCCGTGGCTTTAAGGGAGTGGCAGGAGGAGATTTTGACTATACAAGAATTAATCTTGGTGTTCAGCAGAGGCTCAAGCTTGGCTTCTGGGGAGTATCCAACTACCAGATCAATGCCGGCCATACTTTCGAAGACCTGCCATATACTCTATTGAACGCCCATATTGGAAACGAACAAATTGTGTATACCACCATAGCCTTCAATACCATGCAGTTCTATGAGTTTGTGAGTCAGTCATACGCCTCTTTACGTTATCAGCACCAGTTTGGTGGGTTCATCCTCAACCGGGTTCCGTTAGTTAGAAAACTAAAGTGGCGACTAGTAGGTACGGGCAATATTCTTTTTGGCGGAGTGAGTCAAAGCACCCTGGATGTGCAGGCACTAACCGATGAAAATGGAAACTCTCTGCCACAGTTTGATGTGCTGGAAAACGGACGGCCTTTTGCCGAAGTTGGGGTTGGGGTAGAAAATATTTTTAAGTTCTTTAGGGTAGACTATATCAGGCGCCTTACCTATCTGGAAAATCCAGGTGTCGAAAAATCAGCCATAAAGTTTAGCTTTAATCTTAGTCTCTAGTTATAAAATCAGTGCTTAGCACAAGGCTATGCAGATTTAAATTGCATATTTGCAGCCTGAATAGATTTTAACCCAAACTGATGGTTTGTAGCATCAGAAAACGATTAAAATGAGCAATCAAGAGATCAAAATCACACTACCCGATGGCAGCGAGAAAGTATTCTCCAATGGGGCCACTGCCATGGATGTTGCCCTGAGTATTAGCGAAGGCCTGGCCAGAAACGTATTGGCTGCCGAAGTAAACGGAGAGGTATGGGATGCCAACCGCCCAATTACCCAAGATGCCACGGTTAAACTTCTTACCTGGAACGATGAAGATGGAAAGGCTACTTTCTGGCACTCTTCGGCTCACCTGATGGCCGAAGCACTGGAAGCGCTATATCCGGGGATAAAATTCGGAATAGGTCCGGCCATTGAGAATGGCTACTACTATGATGTAGACTTTGGCGATAAAGAATTTGATGCCAGCGAGCTGGAGCAAATTGAAAAGAAAATGCTCGAGTTGGCGCGCGAAAAAAATAATTATGAAAGAAAGGAAGTAGCCAAACAAGATGCCATCGCCTACTTTAAAGAGAAGGGTGATGAATATAAGTTAGAACTTCTTGATGGGCTTGAAGATGGCTCCATCACTTTTTATACCCAAGGAAATTTTACCGACCTGTGTCGTGGTCCTCACATACCCAATACCGGGTTTATAAAAGCTGTAAAGCTTCTCAATGTGGCCGGAGCTTATTGGCGTGGCGATGAAAAAAGAAAGCAGCTTACCCGAATTTACGGTATAACCTTCCCTAAACAGAAAGAGCTTTCCGAGTTTCTTCATAACCTGGAAGAAGCCAAAAAGAGAGATCATAGAAAACTGGGGAAAGAATTAGAGCTTTTTACATTTTCCGAAAAAGTAGGAATGGGCTTGCCGCTTTGGTTGCCCAAAGGTACCAGGCTTAGAGAGCGACTGGAAGGTTTTATGCGTAAGGCTCAGGTAAAGGCCGGCTACGACCCTGTGGTTACACCTCATATTGGACACAAGAATTTATATGTGACTTCAGGCCATTACGAGAAGTACGGAGAAGATTCGTTCAAACCCATACAAACACCCAATGAAGGGGAGGAGTTTTTACTAAAACCCATGAACTGCCCCCACCATTGCGAAATTTACAACTCGAAACCTCGCTCTTATAAAGATTTACCTCTTCGATTGGCCGAGTTTGGTACAGTGTATCGCTACGAACAAAGTGGAGAGCTTCATGGACTTACGCGTGTAAGAGGGTTTACGCAAGACGATGCGCACATTTTCTGTAGGCCCGACCAGGTGAAAGATGAATTTAAAAAGGTTATAGACCTGGTACTTTACGTATTTTCTTCACTTGGTTTCGAAGATTATGTAGCTCAAATAAGTTTAAGAGATCCGGAAAATAAGCAAAAATACATTGGCGAGGACCATTTATGGGAACAAGCCGAAGCCGCTATTCAAGAAGCAGCTGTAGAAAAAGGATTAAAAACCGTGACTGAATTGGGTGAGGCTGCATTCTACGGTCCTAAGCTCGATTTTATGGTGAAAGATGCTCTGGGCCGAAAATGGCAGCTTGGAACCATTCAGGTAGACTATACGCTGCCCGAACGGTTCAAACTAGAGTACACCGGGTCCGACAATCAAAAGCACAGACCGGTAATGATTCACCGTGCACCGTTTGGTTCGCTTGAGCGCTTCGTAGCCGTGTTAATTGAACATTGTGCCGGAGAGTTTCCGTTGTGGCTCACTCCAGACCAGGTAGCTATTCTGCCTATTTCCGAAAAATATGCCGACTATGCACAAGAAGTATATACTGCGCTGGAGGCAGCCGATATTACCGGATTTATAGATCACAGAGACGAAAAAATAGGTAGGAAAATCAGAGATGCCGAAGTAAAGAAAATCCCTATTATGCTTATTGTGGGAGAAAAAGAAGCAGCCGAAGGTCAGGTTTCTGTCAGAAAACACGGGCAGGGAGATCAAGGGAGTATGTCGGTAGATGATTTTATTGTTTATTTTAACAAAGAGAAAAGTGCATCTTTAGGTACTGTTCCAGTATAATATCGTCTGGAGTAGTTGTTGATTATTAGAAAATAATACCGATATTTGCAGTCATTTTTAACAAAACAAGGAGGTTACAATCGCTAAAATGAGAAGGAACTACCCGCAAAGAGGCAGGGTAGAAGAACCGTACAAGGTCAATGAAAGAATTTCGGCACCCGAAGTAAGGGTAGTCGGTGAAAACGTAGAGCAGGGAATTTTTCCATTAAAACAGGCTTTACAGATGGCTGCAGAGCAAAGCCTTGACCTTGTGGAGATTTCTCCTACAGCGAAACCGCCCGTGTGTAAAATAATTGATTACTCTAAGTTCAAGTACGAGCAAAAGAAGAAGCAAAAGGAGATAAAAGCCAAAGCTTCCAAAACAGTAATCAAGGAAATTAGATTTGGACCCAATACCGATGATCACGACTTTGAGTTCAAACTAAAGCACGCAATTAACTTTCTTAAAGAAGGGGCAAAGGTGAAAGCCTATGTACACTTTAAAGGAAGGACAATTGTATACAAAGAAAGAGGCGAGATTTTGCTCTTGAAATTCGCCCAGGCTTTGGAAGAGTATGCCAAAGTAGAACAGTTGCCAAAACTAGAAGGAAAAAGAATGTTCTTGTTTTTGGCACCTAAGAGCGCAGGAAAGAAAAGTTAGTAAAACTAATATTTATAAAATGCCTAAAGTAAAAACTAAATCTGGAGCGAAAAAGCGTTTCAAGTTGACAGGAACCGGCAAAATCAAAAGAAAGCACGCTTTCAAAAGCCACATCCTGACTAAAAAAGAAACGAAGCAGAAGCGTAATTTGACTCACATGGGCTTGGTACACAAGTCTGATGAGGCAAACGTGAAGCACATGCTCAACATCTAAAAAAACCTTAAGGTTTAATGTTTAACCGGAGTTTTGGTATTAAGTTCTCTCTGAGACGCCAAAAATCAAAAACAACAAAAAAATGCCAAGATCAGTAAATACTGTAGCGTCTAGAGCGCGAAGAAAAAGAGTTCTGAAATTAGCCAAGGGCTATTGGGGACGTAGAAAAAATGTTTGGACTGTAGCTAAAAATGCAGTTGAAAAAGGTCTCACTTATTCTTACAGAGACAGAAAAGCCAAGAAGAGAGAATTCAGAAAGCTTTGGATTCAGAGAATCAATGCCGGTGCCAGAGAGCATGGTATGTCTTACTCTCAACTAATGGGTAAAATTGGTAAGTCTGGAATTGAATTGAACAGAAAGGTTCTTGCCGACTTAGCGATGAATCATCCGGAAGCTTTCAAAGCAGTAGTAGATAAGGTAAGGTAAATTACCATTCAGATAATATATGCAAGCCCCTGCCGAAAGGTTGGGGCTTTTATTTTAGATAGAGTTTAGTGGAATGTAAAAAGACGACTTTGGTAGATCCGTTTTCTTTAACTACTAATGCACTTTCTAACCACGATCTGTCCGGTGGAATGATTCCCTGATTGAAATAACTAATGTGGCCGGTATTGTCGATTATGGTTATTCGTTCCTCATTTACAGACCACTTTCTGCCCAGCGTAGCCGGCATTAATGCCAACAGACTGTCAGTATTCCAAATTTCGTCATGTTCAAACATATAGAAGTCTTTGCTAAGGGTTTGCTTCAGTAGTAGACTGTCGCCATTAGCCAAGGCTTCAAAGAATTGCTCAATGCAGGTAGTCACTTCTTTCTCGCTAATAGCTGCATTTTTGGGCGTATGATTAACCTCACAGGCTAGCAGTAATAGTAGAATGAGTGATGATAGGGTAGTCTTTTTCATAAAGTTCAATATGGCGAAAAATGCCAATTATAGAATCCATTCTATTAGTAGTGAATATGGTTTTAGAACTGAAAGATTGTAAGAAACAAAAAAAGCAGCTCAATGAGCTGCTTTCTGGTAGCGAGGACGGGAGTTGAACCCGTGACCTCAGGGTTATGAATCCTGCGCTCTAACCAACTGAGCTACCTCGCCAGATTCCTTGAAATTACCCGAAGGGATTAGCCTTCGGTTTACTCAATTTTAGGATACCAAAATAGCCTTTTCGCTTACGGGCTTGCTAAAATTGAGGTGCAAAGGTAATTATCTAAACTTGATTATTACAACCTGTTTCCACACTTTTTTTTGTTTGTCGAAATGGTAATTAAGTTCTATATTACCCAACTTCATTTTTTCAGCCTATGGGAAAGTTAAAGTTCGTGACGGAGTTTGAGGTGAACGCTTCTCAAAAGATGCTCTTCCCTTACCTTAGTACGGCCAGTGGCCTTGCTCAATGGTTTGCAGACGATGTGAACATTAATGAAGATAAGGTCTACAGTTTTTTGTGGGATGGTGAGGAGCATAAAGCACGAAAAGTTTCCCAGCGTACCAATCATTCGGTCAAATTTGAGTTTCTCCCCGAAACTGAGGAAGACGAAGACGACCCCAATTATCTTGAGCTGAAACTCGATGTAAATGAGCTTACCCAAACCGTATTTTTACAGATTACCGACTACTCTGATTTAGACGATGAAGAAGAGCAGCAGGATCTTTGGGAAAACCTTGTATACTCACTAAAAGAACTCATTGGAGGTTAAGCCAACACCGGCTTGCATTTACTAGCTAAAGGCATGATCTTTGAGGCCTAACCGGGGCAAATTAGGCTGCATGAAGAAAATAGATAGGTTGGTATTCGGATCCTTTATAGGACCTTTTTTGCTTACCCTTATTGTTGTTGATTTTATCCTCCTGCTGGTTACCCTGTTGAAATACTTCGACCAGATTATGGGCAAGGGGTTAAGTGCTTCTGTCTTTGCTGAGCTCATTACCTATTTTTCGATATCCAGTTCCCCCGATGCATTCCCTCTGGCCATTTTGTTAAGCTCAATAATGACCTTTGGTAATTTGGGAGAACACTCTGAGTTAACCGCAGTGAAGAGTTCCGGAATATCTTTGGTAAGAGCGTTGCTGCCCATTTTTATTTTTGTGTTGGGCCTCACCGGTTTTACCTATTACTCCAACACCCAACTTGTACCTAAAACCAACCTCAAAACCTACAGCCTGTTATGGGATATGCGAACCAAAAAACCTGCCCTTGATATCAAGGAAGGTGTTTTTTACGATGGTATACCGGGCTACAGTATCAAGGTGAATCAAAAAATAGGCGATGAGCAATTAAAAGATATTATCATTTACGATCATACTTCCAATAGCTCTCAAGGGAATAAGAAGGTAATTCTGGCTGACTCCGGCCGGATGTATTCCTTTATGAATCAACGCTATCTGGCTTTAGAACTCTACGATGGAAAGCGCTACGAGGAGAATATGAACGAAACCCGGGATGACAAAGAAAAAGGGGGACAGTTTATTAGAGATACTTTTTCTAAGAGCATTATCCGCTTCGATCTGTCATCGTTCGATATGGGCGATACCGATGAAAAATTATTCAGAAGGAGTCGTCTGGTGCAAACCCGCCAAGAGCTAATAGAAGGTATAGACTCTATGCAGCGTGATATACTTTCTAAAGAAGCACAGATATTTACCCAGGTAAGTTCCAATGGTTTCAGGTTTCATTTGGCTCGCGACCTTGATGTTCCTGAAGAGATTGCCAAACCCAAGGCATATTACGATTCGCTGTATAATATTGAAAAAGCCAAAAAGAAGTCAAAGGCAGATGATATAGTAACCCCCGATAGTGTGATGGGGCGCAGCAAGCCGGAAGAACGATTGGTAAACGGTGATGCAAAGATAGGTGAGACCGATGCTCAAGCTGAAGACGATTTGGAAGAGCAGTTAGAGTCTGCTCGTTCCAGGGGAGAGCAATATGCCCGGCAACAAGAGTCAGCGATAAGTAAAAAAAATAAAGTTTATACAGAAGAGCAGATAGATAAGACCTTAGAACGGCTGGAGGAATATTATGAACCGTCTAAGGCTAATCCCGACAACTTACGAATTACCACAGCCATTAATTATAGTGTTAACAATACCAGAACGGCCAGAAATATTCTCAACAGCCGAATTACAACGCTGAAGAATGTGCAGAGAGATCAACGTAAGTTTAGAGTCACCAAGAACCAACAGATAGCCAGGTCAATGGCTTGTCTTATAATGTTTCTTATTGGTGCTCCCATTGGGGCCATTATTAAGAAAGGAGGATTGGGGCTGCCGGTTATTGTTTCAGTTATTTTCTTTTTGGTTTACTACGTTTTAAATACCACCGGAGACAAGTGGGGAAAAGAAGGTGTGTTAGATCCGGTTGTAGCAGTGTGGATGTCCAATGTCGTTTTACTACCCATAGGCTTGTTCTTTTTACGGCAGGCCAGAAACGACTCTCGTCTCTTCGAAGTAGATGCCTATCTCAATGCCTGGGAAAAGGTTAAGAAATTCTTTTGGAGAAAGAATCGATCAGAAGAAGTCTAAGGTTTGTTAATTACCCTTCGAATTCATACCTTTGCGGCTGTTTTAATTATAAAAATCAAATTTAGCTAAGCATGTATTTATCAAGCGAAAAGAAACAAGAGTTGTTTGAGAATCATGGTCGGTTAAAGTCAAAAGGTGATACAGGGTCTCCTGAGTCACAGATTGCACTTTTTACCTACCGAATCAATCACCTTACAGAACACTTAAAAGTTAACAAGAAAGATCACTCTTCTCGATTGGGTCTTTTGAAACTGGTAGGTAAAAGAAGAAGATTGCTCGACTATTTGTACAACAGAGACATTGAGCGTTACAGAGCAATCATTAAGGAATTGAACCTTAGAAAGTAAAATATTAAAGAAGGGAGTTCTTAGGAATTCCCTTTTTTCCTTTTATATTTTATTGCAGGATGAACATACTTCCTGCTTTCTTATTTTAAAATCTATATATGTCGAAAATTGTAACTAAGTCCATCAAAATGCCCGATGGCGCGGAAATCACAATCGAAACGGGTAAACTAGCAAAACAAGCGGACGGTTCAGTAGTGGTAAGAATGGGCAACACCATGTTGCTCGCTACAGTGGTGTCAGCTACTGAAGCCAAAGAAGACACAGACTTTCTCCCTCTTTCTGTAGACTATCAGGAAAAATTTGCTAGCTCAGGTAAAATTCCTGGCGGTTTTTTAAAGAGAGAAGGTAAACTTTCAGATCATGAGGTGCTAATTAGCCGATTGGTCGATAGAGCCTTAAGACCTCTATTCCCAGATGATTATCATGCCGATACGCAAGTGATGATCTCTATGATTTCTCACGATGAGAATGTAATGCCGGATTCTCTGGCAGCATTGGCAGCTTCTGCTGCTCTTTCTGTTTCAGACATTCCTTTCAACGGACCTATTTCTGAGGTTCGCGTGATTAAATATGAAGGTGAGTTTTTGGTAAACCCTAATAAGGAAAAAGCCAAAGCTGCCGAGTTAGATATTATTGTTGCTGCCGACCTCAAAAACATAATGATGGTTGAGGGCGAGATGAAAGAGGTTTCAGAAGCAGATTTGCTCGAGGCCATGAAAGTAGCCCACGATGCCATTAAGTTGCAGTGTCAGGCACAGATTGAATTGGCCCAAGAAGTTGGGTCTACTCAAAAAAGAGAATATTCTCATGAAAAGTCAGATCCGGAGCTTTGGGCTAAAATGGAATCTGAACTATATGATAAGTTATATGCTGTTGTTTCTAAGCAAACAGCCGATAAATCGGTTAGAAGCAACGATGTAAAAGCCATCAAAGAAGCTTTTGTTGAGTCACTTCCTGAAGATCATGAATACGACTCATTCCTTATAAGCCAATATTTTAAGAAGCTTCATAAAAGAGCTGCCAGAACCTTTGTGCTCAATGAGAGAAAGCGACTGGATGGAAGAGACTTTACGGAAGTAAGGCCAATTACCTGTGAGGTAGACTATTTGCCTTCAGCTCATGGTTCGGCTGTGTTTACACGAGGAGAAACTCAATCATTGACATCGTGTACCCTAGGTACTAAACTAGATGAGCAAATGATTGATGGTGCTACTGAGTCGGGTTATAACAAGTTCATACTGCACTATAACTTCCCAGGTTTTTCAACCGGAGAAGTTCGTCCCAACAGAGGACCTGGCAGAAGAGAAGTAGGGCATGGTAACCTAGCCATGAGAGCACTAAAACAAGTGCTTCCGGCCGAAGATACTAACCCTTACACCATACGTTTGGTCTCAGACATTTTAGAATCTAACGGTTCTTCTTCTATGGCTACCGTTTGTGCAGGCTCTTTGGCACTTATGGACACCGGTGTTAAAATCTCTGCTCCAGTTTCGGGTATAGCCATGGGAATGATTTCAGATGCTGAAACCGGAAAATACGCCATTCTTTCTGACATCTTAGGCGATGAAGATCACCTGGGAGACATGGACTTTAAAGTTACCGGAACGGCTAAAGGAATTACTGCTTGTCAGATGGACATCAAGGTTGATGGCCTTTCTTACCAAGTACTGGAAGAAGCGCTTGAGCAGGCAAAACAAGGAAGACTCCATATTCTCAATGTAATGAATGAGGTGATTTCTGAGCCAAGAGCCGACTTCAAACCTCATGTGCCTAGAAGCGAGAAGTTCAATATTCCTAAAGACCAGATTGGTGCTGTTATTGGTCCTGGTGGTAAGGTAATTCAGGAAATACAGAAAGAGACCGGAGCAACCATTAATATCGAAGAGGTGGCCGATAGCGGTGTTGTTACTGTTTTTGCAGTGAACAAAGAGGCTATGCAGGCGGCTGTTAAGCGAATTAAGGCTATAGTAGCTGTTCCTGAAGTAGGCGAAGTTTACGAAGGTAAGGTGAAGTCTATAATGCCATTTGGAGCATTTGTAGAGTTCATGCCTGGTAAAGACGGATTGCTACACATTTCGGAAATAAAATGGGAACGACTGGAAAAAATGGAAGGCGTTCTTGAAGTAGGTGAGGAAGTAACCGTAAAACTCATTGGAATAGACAAAAAGACGGGCAAGTTCAGACTGTCCAGAAAAGTTTTATTACCAAAACCAGAGCATAAGAACGAACAGAATTAGTATCTGCCACGTTGTTATGAGTGGAACTTTTCATAATTTACGAGTTGTTCCAAATTGTTTAAAGACAGGAAGAAAAGCATTTATTTGAATGAGACAGCTTAAGATTAGTAAGCAGATTACCAATAGAGAGTCGCAATCTCTCGATAAGTATTTACAGGAAATTGGTAAGGTAGACCTTCTTACTCCCGATGAAGAGGTAGATTTGGCCAAGAGAATCCGAGAAGGAGATCAACTGGCCTTGGAGAAGCTTACCAAAGCCAACCTGAGATTTGTGGTATCTGTGGCTAAACAGTATCAAAATCAGGGCTTGTCGTTGGGAGATTTGATTAACGAAGGAAACCTTGGGTTGATCAAAGCAGCTCAGCGTTTTGATGAAACCAGAGGTTTTAAGTTCATTTCTTATGCCGTTTGGTGGATCAGACAGTCCATTCTACAAGCTCTGGCGGAACAGTCCAGAATTGTACGACTCCCGTTGAACAGGGTAGGTTCATTGAATAAAATTTCAAAGACCTTCTCTGAACTTGAACAAAAATTTGAAAGAGAGCCATCGCCCGATGAATTGGCCGAAGTATTGGAAGTAACCACCAATGAAGTTGTGGATACTATGAAGATTTCGGGTAGACACGTGTCTATGGATGCTCCATTTGTTCAGGGAGAAGAAAATAGCTTGCTGGATGTACTTGAAAATGACATGGAGGAAAAACCAGACACTGGTCTGATGAATGACTCCCTGAGAAGAGAGGTACAACGAGCACTTTCTACCCTAACCCAACGAGAGGCCGATGTGATTACACTATATTTTGGTCTGAATGGAGAGCATTCCATGACTCTGGAAGAGATTGGCGAAAAATTCAATCTGACCCGCGAGCGTGTAAGGCAAATCAAAGAAAAGGCCATCAGAAGGTTAAGACATACTTCGCGCAGCAAGGCGTTGAAGCCTTATCTGGGCTAATCGATAGTATTAGAATAAAAAGAAAAGGTGTCCTAAAAAGACACCTTTTTTTGTGTGTCCACATTGGGAACAATTGCTTTGCTTAAAACTGTTAAAGGCTTAGTTTTGACAAAATTTGAGAAGGAGATGACGAAAGAAAACGTAAAAGTGCTGATTATTGGATCTGGTCCTGCCGGATATACTGCCGCTATTTATGCCTCTAGAGCCGGTTTAAACCCTGTTTTGTATACAGGAGGAGAGCCTGGAGGACAGCTAACGACTACCAACGATGTTGAGAACTTTCCGGGGTACCCCGATGGTGTAAACGGTCCACAAATGATGGTAGATCTTCAAAAGCAGGCAGAGCGATTCGGTACTCAAGTGCGTTACGGAGTTGTCACAAAAGTAGACTTCTCGTCATATCCTCATACCGTTTGGGTAGACGATAAGCATGAAGTAACGGCCGAGGCTGTGATTATTTCAACAGGTGCCAGTGCCAAATACCTTGGTTTAGAGTCTGAGAAAACATTTGCCAACAAAGGAGTATCGGCTTGTGCCGTTTGTGATGGCTTCTTCTACAGAGGTAAAAATGTGGCCGTGGTTGGCGGTGGTGATACTGCCGCTGAAGAAGCTACCTATTTGGCTAATCTTTGTCCTAAAGTATACCTTCTGGTTCGAAGAGACGAAATGAGAGCGTCCACCATTATGCAGGAGAGAGTGAAAAACACTCCTAACATAGAAATCTTATGGAATACAGAAGCCGAAGAGGTTTTGGGAGATGATAGCGGTGTAACGGGGGTTAGGGTAATAAATAATGAAACCGGAGAGAAACGAGAGTTGGAGATTAGTGGTTTCTTTGTTGCCATAGGCCATAAACCCAATACAGATATTTTTAAAGACTATCTTGAGATGGATGAAACCGGATATCTCATTGTACAACCCGGTAGTACCAAAACCAATGTAGAAGGGGTTTTTGCTACGGGCGATGCAGCCGATAGAATTTATCGTCAGGCCGTAACAGCTGCAGGTACCGGTTGTATGGGGGCGTTAGATGCTGAGCGATTTCTCGCAGAAAAGGAGTTTGAAAAAGAATCAGAAAAGGAGATGGCTTAATCTCCTTTTTTTCACTAATCAATAGTAATGAAATTAGATATTCTGGCGTTGGCCGCCCACCCTGATGATGTAGAACTTTCGTGTGCTGGAACCCTCGTAAAGGCGGTTTCGATGGGGAAGAAGGCTGGGATTGTCGACTTTACTCAAGGAGAATTGGGCACGCGGGGAACTCCTGAAATACGAATGCAGGAAGCCCAAGCCTCGGCAAAAATCATGGGGCTTTCCGCACGGGAAAATCTAGGCTTTCGTGATGGTTTCTTTACCAATGATGAAGCACATCAGCTTGAAGTCATAAAAATGATCAGGAAGTACAGGCCAGAGATTGTACTGGCCAATGCCATTAGTGATAGGCACAGCGATCATGGAAGAGCTTCTGAATTGGCTCGTGAGGCCTGTTTTTTAGCCGGGCTTACCATGATAAAAACGGAACACGAGGGGCAAAAACAAGAAGCCTGGCGGCCCAAAACCGTATATCACTACATTCAGAGTATCCCTCATGATCCCGATATAATTGTTGATGTCTCTTCGGCCTGGTCAACCAAGCTAGCAGCCATAAAGGCATTCAAATCGCAGTTTCACGATCCTGAATCCAAAGAACCGGCTACCTATATTTCCTCTCCTGAATTTTTAAACATGATTGAGGCCAGAGGTATTCATTATGGCCATGAAATAGGAGTGAAATACGGTGAAGGCTTTACTGTAGAAAGAACCCCCGGTGTAAGCTCAATCTTCGACCTCGTTTAGAAGAACCACTGTAGACGGTTTGGGCTTCAATGCTGCCCATCGTCACGAGTTTAGAGTTCATTAAGCGGTGGCTTCATTATTCTAAGATACTTGTGCAGGCTTTTGAGCGTAGCTAGGGGTTGAACTCAAATCGAATGGCAAAACAGTTACGGCAATCAAGGCGAAAGCCGACTAATTTTCCAGTTGCCTTTGGCTTGTTTTTCATAAAGCAGCCGATCGTGCAATCGGTTTTGCCTTCCCTGCCAAAACTCAAATGAAGTAGGCTCAATACGGTAGCCTCCCCAAAAATCGGGCAAAGGCACTTTTCCCTCTTTAAACTTTTGTTTCATTTCTGCCAGTTTCATTTCGAGTATAGAACGCGAACTAATGACCTGACTTTGTTGAGAAACCCAGGCTCCCAACTGGCTGCCATGAGGCCGACTGGTAAAGTATTTTAATGACTCTTTGGCCGAAACCTTTTTGGCGACTCCCTGAATGAAAACCTGCCGCTCCATGGCGTACCAGGGAAATAACACACTTACCTGATTGTTCTTTTCAATATGGCGCGCCTTTCTACTTTTATAGTTGGTGTAAAAGACCAAACCGCTATGATCCAGGGCTTTCATAAGAACGGTGCGCTGAAAAGGCCTGTTCAGTTCATCTACTGTACTCAACACCATGGCGTTAGGTTCCAGCAATTCTCCTGACTGCGCTTCTCCAAACCATTTTTCGAACTGTACAAAGGGGCTTTCGTTGGCCGATTCTACATCGAGAGCAGCTTTGGTATATTCCTGTCGGAGATCAGCAATGGATTTGGTCATAAGCAGTTTTTTTATTCAGGTAACAAATTTAAGCACTAAAGTTTTTCCTTTTCGTTAGGCAAAGTAAAGATGCATTTATAATTTCCATTCAAATCGATTATATGTTTGAATACGACAAAAATATTCCGGACCCGGAGCGAGGAGACTTTCTAATCTCAGAGCCATTTTTGAACGATCCAAACTTTGAGCGAACGGTAATTTTGGTTTGTGAACATTCAGAAGAAGGTACCTTTGGTTTGGTACTCAACAAAATGAGCGACCTTACATTAAGCGATGTAATGGATGAGTCGATTAATTTTAACGGTTACCTCAATATTGGTGGGCCGGTAGAACAAAACACACTACATTTCGTCCACAGGTTAGCCGATCAGATTCCGGGGTCCATTGCCTTAGGAGAGGATTTGCATTGGAGTGGAGATTTCGAGCACATTAAATTCATGCTTAATTCAGGGCTGCTAAAAGAAGACGACATACAGTTTTACTTAGGTTATTCCGGTTGGGGCTCAGGACAGCTGAGGGAGGAACTCGATAGACAGTCTTGGTTTGTGAGAAAGAAAGCAACTGCCCGGGAAGTGTTCGACCTGGAGTCCGACATTCTTTGGAAGTCCATTTTGAAGCAAATGGGGGGGAAATATAAGGTGTTTTCAAATTACCCGGTAGACCCACGTTTAAATTGATTCTTTTACTAAATTTGGTTTCGTAACGGTGCGGTGCAAACCGATAGATCTAAAGATATGAGCGAAGAAAAGAACATGCAGCAGGGAGATCAGGAGGAGAAAAACGATCTGACTGAAAATCAACAGGAAACTACTCAGCAGGCAACAGCTGAAAATTCTATACAACAACCGGAAGAGGCCATAACCGAAGGCGCTGAAGAACCGAAAAACAGTTCGGAAGAAGATAGCCTGACAGGGCAAGAGGAAGAGAAGGAAAAACTGACCGGGCAGACTGAACAGAACACTGGCGAGAAAAAACTCGAAAGTGAAGACGATCTGCACAACGACTCTGAAGAGGATGAGGAGGAAGATCATGAGGAAGAACTCCCGGATTATTCTGAATACAGCAGAGAACAGTTGGTAGAGGTTATCGAAGAACTTGCTCAGCAAGATACGTTCAAACGATCGGATCGTATTTTAGCCGAAATCGTACCTATCTTCGAGGAGCTTGAACAAGGCCTCAGACAGGAGGCCCTTAACAAGTACCTTGCTGAGGGAGGAGAAGAAGATAGCTTTGAGTTCCGTCACGATGAACTGTTCAATCGGTTTGATGCCAGCCACCGTTTAATTCGCGATAGAAAGTATAATTACTACAAAGAGAAAGAAGCTGCCAGAACACGTAACCTGGCAAAAAAAGAAGAGCTTCTCGATCAGTTGAGAGAGTTGGTCGATGGTGAGTCGGCCACTACCAGCATTAAACCTATAAAAGATATTCAGGAAGCCTGGAAACAGGTAGGGCCTGTTCCGCCTCAGCACAATAAAACTCTATGGGCCAATTATAACGCTCTGCTGGATCGTTTCTTTAATAACCGTCATATTCTTTTTGAACTCAAAGAGTTAGACCGAAAGAAAAACCTGGAGGCCAAAACAGAGCTTTGCGAAAAGGCTGAGGCTCTGGATAAGCTCACTAACATTAAAGATGCGGTAATTCAACTCAACGAATTACACGAGGAGTACAAGCACATTGGTCCGGTACCAAAAGAAGTACAAGAAGAGCTTTGGCAACGGTTTAAAAATGCTTCGGACAAAATATACAAGAAGCGCAAGGAGTACCTGGAAGAGCTCAAGTCTGACCTCAAAGAAAACTTGGAGAAGAAGGAAGCTCTTGTAAAAGAGTTAGAACCTTTTACTGAGTTTACATCAGACAGAATAAATGCCTGGAATGCCAAAACCAAAGAGATTTTGGCTATTCAGAAGAAGTGGGATGCCATTGGTGGTGTTCCCCGCGACAAGGCCAAAGAGGTAAATAAAGGCTTTTGGGGTAATTTTAAGGCATTCTTTGCCAATAAGAATGAGTTCTTTAAGCAGTTAGAAGGTCAGCGTAAGGAGAATCTGGAGAAGAAAGAGGCGCTGGTAGCCGAGGCGGAAGCTTTGCAAGAAAGTCATGAATGGGAGCAGACAGCCGAAAAATTGAAAGACTTGCAGCGCAGATGGAAGGAAATAGGCCCTGTGCCTGAAAAGAAAAGGAACGAGGTATATGAGCGTTTCAAAAAGGCTTGCGATACTTTCTTTAACAACAGGCGGTCGCATCAGAATAAGGCTGAAGCCAAGTTTGTAGAAAACCAAAAGGCAAAAGAGGAAATAATAAATCAGCTTAATACGAAAGCCAAGTCCGGAGAGGCTTCTGAAGATGAGCTAATGGAACTTGTAGAGCAGTTCAATCAGATAGGCTTTGTGCCGAGAAATGCTATTAAAACTATTGAGGGACAATTCTCTGAGGCACTGGAAAACTATGTGGCGCAACTGGGTCTTGAAGAGAATGAAGCTGAGTCGCTTATTATTAGGGCCGAAATGTCTGGCCTGCAAAGTGGTCCGGGTGGCAACAGGAGACTGAATAAAAAAGAAGCGGCATTGAGAAGAAAGATAGGCGAGCTGGAAGACAACATTGCCTTATGGAGAAACAACCTATCGTTTTTTGCTAACAGCAAGACTGCGGATAAGCTGAAAGGTGAGTTTGATGAGAAGATCGATAAGGCAGTAGAAGAGGTGAGAGAGTTAAAGAAGCAATTGCGGATTCTTAGAAGTCTCTGATAATCAAGTACAACAAAAATTGTTGATAATTTTGATGTTTCAGGCTTTGCATAATTAATAGTCGCTTCTATCTTTGCACTCGCTTTGAACGAAAAGCAAAAAGAAGCCTCCTTAGCTCAGCTGGTAGAGCAACTGACTTGTAATCAGTAGGTCGCTGGTTCGATCCCGGCAGGGGGCTCTGAAAATGAGAGAGTTACGTAAGTAGCTCTCTTTTTTTATGCCTTTCAGCGTGTTTTCAGCGTGCTTTTGAAATGAATTATTCAAAAGTGCCTATCATACTGGAAGAATTATTAAAGAATGCTGGCACTCCTTATTTCGCCCTTTTAAAAAAGGCTGAACAAATCGGCTTGGGTTTGCTTATACCGAGATTAGGGTCAGACGTTCAGATGCGCTGGGTGTTAGACCTTTTAAGTTCATTATAAACCCTTTCTTATTTACAGGATACCAGTTAAGTATGCTTCATAACCTTATTATTTTGCTTATTGAGCCAATTGAATGCCTTCGATGAATTAGTGAATGACCAGAATGCTTCTGAAGCTGGGCAGGTGAAAATTTCCGGACTTTCTAATCCAATACCATAGATTTCGTTTAACAGTCTGTGCTTGACCCTAACCACAAGTTCATGAAGCGGGTAATAAAAATCTGCACCTATAATAGCTCTTGGGTAGAAGGACTGGCTTTTATCTTGATAGGCAAAACACCAAAGGCTTCTGGTTCTGATTGTACCATTTTGCCAAAGGGTAATTACTGCTTTGCCAATGTCTTTTGTATACCCTGCATGCTCTCTCTTTGGGTTGTGAGTAATAATTAGGTCTATTTCACAGGGAGGAAGATTTTGGATAATGGCCTTTTCAAGTATTTTTTGGTTTGATGTCTTTATCTCCGTACCATCATCAAGGCTCATTATTGCTCCATTAACCTTCAGTGCCTTGAGTGCTTTTTTGAATTTTGAAATACCTTCCTCATTCTGTCTCTGGCAAAGACAGATAATGTGCCAATTCCAGGCCTTTTGGTGTTTCAAAATAATTCCGCCTGCCCATAGTATTTCATCATTGGGTTGAGATACAATGATAACTACATTTCTTTTGGTAGCATTTTGTACTTTATAATCCGGTGTGTTTCGAGGTAGTTTGGACTTATAATAAAATTCATGAAATGTCTCCATCATTAAAAGGGCTATTGAACGCCTGTATTTTCATTTCCAGTTTTGATAATGGCCAAAAATATTTTGAGTCTTATCGTTGCTGTTAGAGTACTCTGAATCCTGGCTGGGATTATGATTGATTGGCCATTCTTTACTATGAAAGTTTGATTACCGATGCTTAGTCTGGCCAGACCTTCTATTACCTGAAGGTAGGTGTCGAAAGGAACTGACTTTCTATCCATTACCTGACCAGTATCAATGGCTACAATACTAAGATTGCCCGTAGGTCTGTTGATAATTGATCTGACCACTATTTTCTTGTGATCAAACTGTACAATTTCACTTGTGGTAAAGGTTGTGCCTTTTGCTACTTCTGGATGTTCCATGCTGAGTTCTTTATATATTTTTCTCTTTAAACTTTGATTTGGAGACCTTAATTACTCCATCACCAATACCAAAGCTCTTGTGGTTAACTTTTATTGGCATTTAGTAGTGCGTTACCGATTCATAACCACTTTTAATTACGGTTGTCAAAACCTTGAATTCTGTTTTGGCGATTAATGTACTTCGTAAATTGGCGGGAACGATGATGGATTCAGATTGACAGACATGATATGCTTCTCCACCAATGACAATTTCTGCTTCTCCTTCAATTATTTGTAGTAGTGTATCGAAAGGTGAAATTTTTCCTTCCATAGATTAACCAATGACAAAAGCAGCAACACTGATATAACCAGTGGGTTTGCTGATGATAGTACGAATGGTGATACTATTGTCACAATAATCAACTAAGTCGGCACTACTAAAAGGCAGAGCCGCCCCGATTTCTTCGTTGGAAACTGTCATTTGCTAAAGTGTTTTTTAAAGGGAGAATACCAGCCATTTCACCAATGACATTTACCAGGTCAGAGCCCGCAGGTACAACTATTTTCGTGTTTTTTTCTAACGCTGTCTCCAGTGCTTCCAGCTTTCTCAGCAATTGTGCATTTCCGATAAAGTATTTATCTGCTGCCTCATTGACAAGCTTGATGGCTTCGGCTTCACCTTCGGCATGAAGTATTTTAGACCGTTTGAAACCCTCGGCTTCCTTGATTTTGGCCCTCTTAACACCATCTGCAACGGTTTCGGCTGCTGTCGCTGAATCTATGGCCGCAATTTTCTCGTTCTCGGCCTTAACCACTTTGTTCATAGTCTCCTGAACATCGGCTGGAGGGTCTATTTGCTTAAGCTCTGTACGGATTATTTCAATACCCCAGTTTTTTGTTTCGTTGTGAAGTGTTTCATGTAATTCCATATTTATTCTGCCGCGCTCACTGTTAGCTGATTTCAGGGTTAGAGTACCGATAATGTTTCTCAGTGTGGTTCTGGCCAGATTGACAATCTGCCAGGAGTAATTGTTTACATCATATGTGGAACCCTTTACACTTTCTTCGTCAGATTTGACCCTAAAGTAGACTTGAGCATCGACACTGGCGTTTAGATTGTCGTTTGTGATAATTTCTTGAGGTTCTGCATCAACCATTTGTTCGGTTATGTTCACCTGAAACATTCGATCCACTATAGGTATGACCCAGTGAAACCCAGGTTGAGCTAACTTTTTATATTTCCCTAAGCGTTCAATTAGACCCTTATGAGTAGGGCGGACAATTCTAATTCCAGCAAAAAAGAAAAGGATAACCGGAAGTGCTATGATGAGGATATTGAAAATTTGTGAATATTCTTTCATGATTTTTACCGTTGAGAGAGATTGAATAAGAGAGCGGCTAACTCAAGGTTACACCGCTCTCCAGCTACCTGATTATCATACAGTCATAATATCTATTAAATATTATGGGGTCTATGTATCAAAGGCAGCTCAACTTTAAGCTCTAGTTATCTTTCGTATGATGAGAAAGCCTGCCGGAGTTAAAGTATCTTGCTAGTTCACATTTAATTGCTACTTAAAGTTGGCTATTGTTGAGATAAGAAGAATTACACAAGTCTGCCAATGGCTTACATAAGTCATAGATTCTCAAGGTTCTGATTCCTCTTTCTCTTGAGTTGTTTGAAAAAGGTGGGAGTAAGTCCTGTTACTTTTTTGAATTGATTAGATAAATGGGCAGAACTACTATAATGCAACTTAAAGGCTATCTCTGAAAGAGATAACTCGTCATAAAGGATCAACTCTTTGACACGTTCGATTTTATGAAGAATAATAAAGTGCTGAATAGTCATACCTTTAACTTCAGAAAATGTGTTGGCCAAATAAGTGTAATCGTAATTGAGTTTTTCGCTGATATGGTCAGAATAATTGACTTTTGGAAGCTCATCAGAATAATGGATTAGCTCTACAATAACATTCTTAATTCTTTCTACCAAAATGCTTCTTTTGTCATCCAATAGTTCAAGTCCAGACTTTAATAGAACTGCCTTAAGCGATGCCCTGTCTTGTTGATTAATGCTTTCATGAAGCTCTACTACTCCGAGGTCTATCAATGCATTGTGGAAACCTAACTTATTCAATTCTGATTTTACCAGCAATTTACACCGCAGGCTAACCATATACTTAATGTATAGCTTCATCTATACATAAGTACGCGAGATGCTGTTAGGAAACTGGAAATTTGGCTCTTATTTAATTTTTATTTGATGAGCTGTAGTTAAATGTGCGCTTTGTACATATTAATGCACATTAATCTGGAAGAAATTATTGTTTATCTAATCCTCACAGTTTTCACCTTGATGTTATATACCAGTTTTCTAAACCAATTCTGAGGATACCAACCAGACAGTACCGCATCCTGTAAATAAACGGAGTTAGCCGGATGGTATCTGCAAATAACAAAATCACTTTTGTTCAATTCAATTGTAGCCTTTCTGCCATCGGCATTCCTGATATCCATGGGTAGCCCCATATTGACTATGACTTTTTTATGCACTGAGACTTTTCTTGGTGATCAACAAAATTGATGAATAGTAAATGAATTTGGTTGTCAACCTGAGATTTATGTAAATGACAGGCAGTGTTTTGTAAAGGCCTAGAGGAATTTCATTCAGAGATTTACATTATGGGTTTGTTTCTACCTTCTGGATTGGGCTAGGCACCCAATAACAACCTCAGCAGCACTTTCAATTACTTGTTCAGACTTCCTCCAAATCTCGATATTTAAATGACAGATACAATCATCATTGCCTTTTGCTCTTTACTATTGATTGCATATTTGTTTAACCTTACGGCCTCAAAAACTAAGATACCCTCGGTAATACTTTTACTTCTAATGGGGTGGGTTTTGAACAAAACCACTTCATTTCTTGAATATGAATTGCCCGATTTTTCTTCGCTTTTACCTGTAATTGCCACCGTTGGACTTGTCTTAATAGTGCTTGAAGGTTCTCTTGAGCTCCAATTGAACAGTTCTAAGATAAGGGTCATTAAGAAATCATTTCTGGGGGCCTTGATTTCAATTGTGGTATTGACTCTCATTCTTTCTTTTACATTTCAGTATGTGGCAGGTGGCTCCCTTAAAGCAAGTATATTAAATGCTATTCCGCTATGTGTTATCAGCAGTGCCATAGCCATTCCTAGTATAGGGAGCATATCAAAATTGAACAAGGAGTTTATCATCTATGAAAGTAGCCTATCTGATATTTTGGGTGTTTTGCTCTTTAACTTCATAGCCCTAAATGAAGACATAAATATCTACTCATTTGGAGAGTTTGGGATTCAGTTATTGATTATGATTATCATTTCTTTTGCTGCTACCCTAGGGCTGTCCTGGTTGTTGCGGAAAATAGATCATCATGTCAAATTCATTCCTATCATTCTCCTGGTTGTTTTGATTTATTCCGTGGCAAAAACCTATCATTTGCCGGCACTTATTTATGTCATGATTTTCGGACTCTCTATCGGAAATATCGGACAATTCAAACAGGTGAAATGGACTCAACAATTAGATACTGTAGCTCTACAGAATGAGATCAAGAAGTTCAAAGAACTTATCATTGAAGGAGCCTTTTTGGTAAGAGCATTATTTTTCACCCTTTTTGGCTATTTGCTTAAAACAGAAGAAATACTGAATGGCGAAACCTTTAGGTGGGCTATAGGCATCGTGCTTTTGGTCTTTGCTCTTCGTGCTATACAACTCAGGGTATCTAAATTGCCTTTAAACCCATTGTTATTTATTGCGCCAAGAGGCCTAATCACGGTTTTGCTTTTTATTTCTATAAGCCCCGTAAATCATATTTCATTGGTCAATAATTCCCTGATCATACAAGTAATTATTCTCTCCGCGCTTGTAATGACTTTTGGTTTGATGATGACTGGCAAAAAGGATGAAGTTATTAGTGCTATGTATTAGTGCTCATACATCGGAATGCTATGATATGTGTAAAAGCTAATGCTGAAGTTGTAACATATTTGGTTCTCAGACCCTCAACTTAGGTGCTTAAGATATTTCAATAAAAAATAATTATATGTCGAAACAAAAAAGCGGTAAAGCCAAATCAGATAAAACGGCTCCCACAAAAACACTAAAAGAAAAGCGGGCAGCTAAAAAGGAGAAACGTGATTCAAAGAGAGAGAACGAGTGACTAAGAGGCTATTTCTAATTTTCTATCCATCATAAAGGAATAAGGTTGTGAGCAAACAATTTGTCCAAAATAAGTACAATGCAGGTGATGTAGTTTATGCTAAAGTGAACCCCACCTTGAAGTTGATTGTCAGGAGGTATGTAGACCAAGTATATTATTGCAAGGTGTCTGAAGATCTGGAGAGAAAGGAATTGGTGTATTTTGAACGAGAGCTTGTGGAAGACCCAACTCTTGCGGCTGAAAATGAAAAATTGCGCAATAAGCCAAACCATAGGTAGTAATCCCTCAACAAGCTGATGTGAGACATCTGCAATAGGCTAATGGGTTTATGTAACATTGCTTGGGTTAAATACTCCACCTTTGCCTGATGATACAAACAAAAAGAATAATTACATCAAAAATAAATCATGCCTTTTGCAATCTCAATGAAGAGATAAAGCATTGGAATAAATGTTTACAAGAGTATTTAGGTTTTACTCAAGCTCCTCTAAAATCAAATGCAAATGACTTACTAATCGACAATGCAGGTCAAAAAGAGAAGGAGACAATTAAGTTGGAAAAACCTGTAGCAAAGAGAATGAAGATTAAATTTGAAACTAGACGCCATTGGCAACCCAAAATATGGAGATAATAAGAAGTTGGAGAGAACAAAAAATCATACTTAAGCGAAGATATCCAGTTTTATGTGATGAAGACTTCGAGTTCAAAGAAGGAGAGAAAGAGAGTATGCTCGACAATCTTTCAAGAAAGCTTAAAAAGACAAAAGAGCAACTAGAGTTACTCTTTGCGGAACTACAAACCTATTAAGGAAGGTGCCTGTTCATAAGGCTATTGCAAATAGTAAGGCGGTAAATTTCTTTTGGTGAAATGAGGGGGTAAGGAGGTTATTTATTGACTACCGATTTCCCTCTCATTTTATTAGAAAAGCTCGAATATTAAGTAAAAACTTACAACTCTGTGGTCAGAAAATCAGTATTTATAGCCTATAAATAGGAATAACCAATTAATAGGTTCACCTTTGAGCTAAGAAGTACAAGGAATTAATTTCTTTCATTTGATCCCACCTGGTTTTTTAGAAGACGTTTAGCCCATAATATTTCCCTTAATACAAAAACGGCAGAGGTTTTTACGCTGAGAATCCAAAACAACAAATAAGATTCCTAGGTAAAAAACGCATTTAAGCTTATAGGTTGCTTTAAAAAAAGCAGCAATAGAGTCAATCATGTGTTGTATGTGAGTATTCAGGAAACATGCTGTTTCCAAAACTCATTTCTATCCTTTCCTTTTTTACACATGAAATCAAATATGAATTACAAGAAAAATCGGGCAGATAATTATGCAAGCCCATCTAGCAGAAGTCATACGCTTCGCTCGAGAAAACCATTATCGAAAGTAAAAAAACGTCAATCAAGCATTTCAGACTTTGATAAATTAGTTAAAACAGCGAGTGAAGTGCCTACTCAGGCTTACCAAGCGGATCGATGCTTTAATGAAATGCCCTTAAGCTCTTTTACAAAAAAGAATTTAAGTGCAAAAGGATATGTGAAACCAAGCCAGATTCAGGATGATACATTAGAAAGCCTGCTGGCCGGAAAAGACCTTGTTGGTATTGCCAGTACGGGTTCTGGTAAAACCGCTGCATTTCTTATACCCGTCATTGAGCGACTTATAAAATCACCAAAAAGTAACACAGCCCTTATTGTGGTGCCAACAAGAGAGTTGGCTTTACAGACAGAGCAAGAGTTTAAATCACTGGCCTGTCAGATGAATATATTCTGCGCCTGCTTCATAGGCGGTACCAAGATCAATAAGGATTTAAGGAAGCTGCAGCAAAGCAATCATGTAATTATTGCAACTCCTGGAAGGTTGAGAGATCTGGTAAATCAAAGGGCATTATCATTAGATACATTTCAAATGCTGATTTTGGATGAGTTTGATCGGATGCTCGATATGGGCTTTGTGCATGACATTCGAAGTATTGTGAAAGATATGACAAGTCGAAAACAGACCATGTTGTTTTCAGCTACCTTGGAACCGAACCAGAAAGCGATTATCAATGAGATTGTGAGAAATCCAGAGATCGTCAAAGTAGACGATGGAGAAAGTACCAATTCAAGAATTGATGAGGACATTATTCACGTTCCTGAGGGAGCCGATAAGATGAAGGTGCTCATTGAAATGATTTCCGGCTCAGAGTTTAGCAAAGTACTCTTGTTTACCGAGACTAAAAGATGGGCGGATAGGGTAAGCAAGAAACTAAACCAAAGCGGTGTAAAAGCAGATGCCATTCATGGTAACAAATCACAGAATTACAGAAATGCAGCGCTTTTGAAATTCAAAAATGGAGGAATTCAGGTATTAGTGGCAACAGATGTAGCATCCAGAGGAATTGATGTCCACGATGTGACACATGTGATTAACTACCACCTTCCATTGACTTATCAGAGCTATATCCACAGAGTAGGCAGAACCGGACGAGCTGGTAGAAGCGGTAAGGCATTCACCTTCATCAATTAAAAAGAATAATTTATAATCATAATAAAATGCAAAAAGGAAAAATTAAATTTTACAATTTCTCTAAAGGCTTTGGCTTTATTGAGCCGGCTGATGGTGGAAAAGATGTATTTGTACACCAGACTGGTTTGACAGAAGATGTACGTCAGGATGACCAGGTAGAATACGAGACCGAAAGAGGCGAGAAAGGCATGAATGCCGTGCGGGTCAAACTAGTACGATAGTTTTATTTCAGCAGCAGTCACTTAAAAAAGGCTGCTGCACTTTTTTAAGTCAATTACTCACAATTTCCTTTGGAAAGAGGTTACATTACTTATAACAGGAAGAAAGAAGTGAAACTAAAACTTCGAAGGAGTGGCTAGAAAAGAAAAGCCCAAAGAATTCGTTCCAACCTTAAAAAATTAGTATTTCAATTGATCGAATTCGATGGGCTAATAGGAACCGCAAAATTAGAACCTTCTATTTAATGACCATTTTTTGTGCTTCTTGTTTTTGAAAAGCTTTCGTTTGTCAAATGCTGACTCAAAGGTGGGACTTAAATCAGCAAGGAATTTGCATACTGATCAATAATGATTACATAAATCACACACCTGAGGGGAAATGAATTCAGTCCAAGTCAAGAATTGTTTTTCCTTACTAAATGCTTTGCAAGTCAGTATTTTGATTTATACAGCCCTATTGAATAGAAGGATTAAAAAGTGAAACTATTGGCCTCCGTACTTGTAATCAGTAGGTCGCTGGTTCGATCCCGGCAGGGGGCTCTTGAAAACCAAAGGGTTACAGTTTGAAAAAGCTGTAACCCTTTTTTATTACGTTCATTTTTGTAACCTGTGACTTACTAAGCCTAATGAGGTGTCTATACCCCCCAAAAGTTCCTTTCCGAATACTGTGAGGGGAAGAGGTTAGCTGTCTTGGTTTTCATAGACTATTATTGGTGGCACCATCCCAAGCAGTCTGACCGATTGGAGACTGGAGTATAGCTCTCTCATACCCAACCATCCTTTAGCAGGGAGGGGGAAGAGGAGGTTCTAAGCCTTCTTTTTGCTAATGAACCAGTAGGCTAGAGGCACAAAAAAGAGTGCCGTAAATGTTCCGATTGTGAGCCCACCAATGACGGCAAATACCAGAGGTCGTTGCAGGTCTGCACCAATACCTGAGGAAAAAACCACTGGCAGAAGTGCCAAAATGGTGGTAATCGAAGTCATGAGTATGGGTTTTAATCGTATTTCACCCGTCTTGGCTATAGCCATGGCGAGTTGTTCTTTATAGGCTGATTTGTGTGTTTTGTCAATTTGCCTTACCAATCGGTTGATAGTGTCTATCTTGAGTATGGCATCGTTTACCATAATTCCCAGCATAACGATTATTCCAATGGCCGACATAACGTTGAGGCTACCTCCGCTAAACTGCAGAATGAGCAGCGCCCCTAAAATACCAAGTGGTAATGTGAAAATTACGATCATTGGCTGTACCAGTGACTCAAATTGAGCCGCCAAAATAAAGTAAAGAAGGGCTACAGAAATTAATAATACAAAAACGAGCTGTCGTAAATTTTCAAGGTCTTCAAAGTAAGTGCCATCAAAGTCCAGCATCAACCCAGATTCAGCGGCCTTTTCCGGAAGTTGGTTCATAAGCTTTTGAATATCTTGTTCTGATAGTTCTTCCCATTCCATGGATTGATAGACACCCGTTCTATCGGCTGTTATGTTTTTTTCTGTACTGGTAAAAGAGAGTTGTACGAATTCGCTGAGTGGATACTCCTGGTTCATTTTGCCGCGTACGGTAGCTTGTGATAATTGACTTCTTAAGTCGGCCTTCGGGCGTTGTACACGCACGGGAATTACTTCGCCAAAGCGTCTGATTTCAGTAACCAGATAACCGTCTAGCGCTTTGCTAAGTACATTCTTTACCTCGTTTTCGCTGATGCCATATGCAGATAGTTTCTGACTATTTATGGTGGCTTCCAGAGCATCTTCGTAGATGAACCCTTTGCCTTGCAATGGCGCTGTTTCTACCAGTTTGTTTACTTCATTTTCCAGTTCGGTATAGGCCGAATGATCCAGTAATTCGTCATTTTGAAGAGTTTTCCACTTGGCTGTAAAATAGAAACCTTCCTTATTGAATATTTGATCGAAAGCGTTGGGTGCATCCTGGATAGTTACGCTGGCCTGCGGGTGTCTGGTTTGCAGGTAGTTTAGCAGCCACAACTCCCCTTGGCGTTTTTCTTCGGCCGAAGGAAAGTTGAAATAAATATCGGCCTGTTCAATACTTCCTTCATCCACGGACAGAATAAACTGTTTCAGTCCAATGTCTGATTCAGTGATGGCCTCAATATTCATTTCTTCAAGCAAGGCTTTTATTCTTTGCATACTTGTGGCCGCATCAATAGGCTCGTTCCAACTTAACTGTAGAAGTGTTTCTGTTTTTTCAATTTCAGGTAATCCTTTTTTGTCGATGAAGTTAACCATCCAGTAGCAGCCAGGGATGAGTAGCAGCAGTAGAAGAAAGCTCACTATTCTAAATCGCCAGAGGGCTCGGTAAATCAGTTTGTATACCTTTAATATTCCTCTGAATATAAAGCTGTCTTCTTTTATAGTTCCCTTGTGGTGTTGAAAAAACATGCGGTATAGTAGGGGAAGCAGTACAAAGGCAACCATTAACGAGGTACCTAAAATTATGGCCACCGAAACGGCCTGGTCGTAAAAAAGTGCTCCCGATAGCCCATTCAAAAAGACAAGAGGTATAAAAACGGCCAGGGTGGTTAATACCGAACTGATTAGAGGGGCCATAACTTCGTTAACACCGGTTATGCAGGCGTCAATAAGTGAGTGACCCTCTTTTCTTTTACGGGTAATATTATCAATAACAATTATGGCATTGTCGATGAGCATTCCCAGTCCAAGGGCCAGGCCACTTAATGAAATAATATTGATGCTTAAACCGGCCGCGCGAAACAGTAAAAAACTGATGATTAGGGACACAGGAAGTGTAATGCCCATTATAATGGGCATTCTAACATTGCCCATAAATAGAAAAAGAACGGCAAAGGCAAAAATACCACCATATATAAGACTGGTTTTCAGGTTGTTTATACCTGCATTTAGCAAGTTGCTTTGATCCTGAGTCATGTGAAAATTCACTTTCGGATAGTCCTTTTTAAACTGTTCTACTGCCTCGTAAACCAAAGGAACCAACTCGGTCATTTTAGCACTATTTTGTTTGTGAATGGTAATGACCAAGCCTTCTTCTTTGCCGAACAGGTGATAGCCCAATACTTTTTCGGGTTGGTAAGCTACGGTAGCCACACGGTGCAAAGGCACAATGTCACCCTTTGAATTAATCAATGGGAGGTTCTTAATTTCTTCTAAGTTGCCAAGCCGGTTGGCCATGCGCACGAAGTAGCGATACTGCCCATCTTTAATAGATAGTTGACCTAACTCTTGATTGGCACTTTGTAAAACTTGTCCAATTTGCTCCTCGGGAATCGTAAGGGCCTGTAGTTTGGCCCGGTCCGGCATAATGGCTATGAACTCATCGCGAAACCCATTGATGTCTACAATAGAAACTCCTGAAAGTTGTTCAATCCGTTTTTTCAGTACTCTTTCGGCCAACTTAGATACTTCGATGAAGTCGGAGGGGGATTTGGGTATAAGCTGAAGTCTGATTATGGGGATGTCGGAGGTATTGATACGGATAATTTTAGGCCTGTCCATACCTCTGGGAAGAGTCTCCTGCAATCGGTCTATCTTTTCATTGATTTCTATATAGGCAAGATCCATGCGGGTACCGTAGTTGAACTCAAGCCTTATGAGTCCGGTTTCACTGCCTGCCGTACTTTCAATGGACTTTAAGTTGTTGAGCGAGTTGAGTTCTGACCGGATGGGACGTAAGACACTGTTTTCGATAATTCGGGAAGGAGTATTTGGGTAGTCTGCTTTAATGACAACCGAGGGTACTTCTATATTGGGTAGTAGGGAAACGGGGAGTTGGCGAATGGCCAATACACTAAAGAAAAGTATACCAATAAAGGACAAAAATACCGCAATGGGCCTGTTAATGAGGAACTTTACCATGGGTTTGCTTAGTTCGTTTGTCCGTTCATCTGGGCTTTCACTACTCTTGCCTCATGAGCCAATTGGATATTGTTGGTAATAATAACCTCATCGCCACTATTTATACCACTGGTTATTTCAATATCTACTCCATTGTCTTTGCCTACTTCAACATATTTCCATTGCGCAAGCCCATCTACCATCGTAAACACTACCGGGCGACCTGACTTTATTACTACGGCTTCGCGCGGAACCAAAACTGATTCTGATTGCGGGGCACGAATAACCGCTTGAGCATTCATCCCGGGCAATAAACCTTGGGCGTCTGATAGTAAGAGTTTTACCTCGACCATTCCTTTCTCGTCTACTTTAGGGTTTATTTCTATGAGAGTACCTTCATACAGTTTGTCGGGGAAGGCAAGGGGATAAATATCTGCCTTAAGGCCTAGTTTTATACTGCCATAATCAGACTCTAAGATATTAGCAGTCAGTACCATTTGGTTGGGTGTGTATACTACACAAAGGTCTTTTCCTGCAGAAATAATGTTGCCTTGCTTTTCCTCAAGACCTGCAATAACCCCAGCAATAGGAGCTTTAACCAGCGTTTTTTCCAGATTGAGCTGGGCTTCTCGCAAGTTGAGCCGGGCATCTTTTAATCCGGATGCCAGCTGTAGGGTTTGAATGGCTTCTTCGGTTATTCTTGTTCGGCCGAGGGAGTCAGACCGGTATTGTATTAAGGCCTTTTCAAGAGCTAACTTCGCTTTTTCTAAAGCAAATTTTTCATTGGTGTTTTGCAGTTCAGCCAAAACCTGTCCTGCTCTTACTTCCTGGCCATTTTTGATGTTGAGTTTTTCCAGATAGCCCGAGCCCTGAAAAGTTACCTTCAGTTCGTTGGCTGATGCCAGTTGTCCTGAAGCATTGATGCGGTATTCGAAAGTGCCGAACCGGGCACGGGCGGTGACTACCTCTGTAGGTTTTACTTGTGACCGTAGCGCTTCAGTATTTGGTTCTTCAATTTTTTGCGATTGCTTCTGGCAGCTATAAAGAGTAAAGAAAAAAAGTACTCCAAGTATTGTGTTTTTCATTAGGCTAAAAATAGTTTCAAATTATCTAAACTAGAAACTATTTAAGGGGAAGTTTTGAGGGTGGAGTATACTCATGATTTGGCTCCTTAAGTTTAGTTTATGAGTTGTTCTCCATTATTTTGGATCCGACAAATTTTAGGGAGTTTACATTAGTTTAGAAACTGATTTTTTTGTAATCAAAATTAGCCTCAATTAGATAAAAGCTTTTTTGGGATGTCAAATACAATAATTCCTGTTTCCTCATCTGTACTAATTGCATAGATTTTTCCTTTTGACTCGTCCACTGCTATACTCTTCACGGATTTGTCCAAGTTAAATTTAGCCGTGACATCCCCCTTTCTAGTTAGAACATAAATTGTTTTGGCCAAGTCGCCATCTTTTCTGTAATCTAATTCGCTAAATCCGGAGTATAAGTCATAGATGTATCTATCTTGGATCGATATATCTCTATGACCATATTTTGTCTCTATTGGAAACGCAGCCATTCTATTTTTGCCACTTCCTTTAATATTAAATGGTGGTATTTCTAGTCTCGGCCCATCAATAATTGTAAAGGACTTAGTGTCGTATTCAAATATTTCTATTCGATCTCTATATGCACCGGCTTTAACAAATATATTCTGGTCATGATTAGATGTAAACCAGCCTCCATTTATCATGAGCATTAAAAAATTGTCAAGATCATTCCTGCCATCAATTTTTTCCCAATCTCCATAGCCACCAAGACGCTTTCCCTTGTTGTTGAATTCCACCAATCTATTGGTGTCATCAGCAACAAAACACAAGAATGTGCTGTCGCTGGTCATTTGCATATTGAACGCTGTAAACATGGCTTCAGGTTGTCTGAATTCCCTTTCGGAAAGCACGTTATTATTGAAAAGAGAAAATTCTGCCATTCTTTTACTAATTGTACTATTGACCCAAAATGTAGAATCTGAAAATCCTGCATCGAACAAGAACGCATCAGTAATTTCATTTGGTCCGTAACCGTTTATACCTTTAGATACTTTTAGCTCTAGACTTTCAATATCTAAAATATGAATAATAGGTTTGTCAAGTGGAATTTTGCCGTCTTCGGTAACAATTAGGAAATTGCCTTTTCTATTTATTCGATGTGGAGAAATTATCTCGGGAATATTCTTCTTTACACCCACAAGTTCATAGACATTCTCTGTCCTATTTGAAAAATCAAAAGGATTATCAGTCCTATTCCAGCAAGATGTTATAAATAATGGTGTAGTAAATGACACTAGCCATAATAATCTTTTAGTGTTCACTGTATTGATAAGGTTATTTTAAGTATAAACGTGTTCAAGTCATCTATGTGTTTTGGGTGACTTTAATTCAAAAAAAACAAATTAAAGGCTGAACTTGAGCCCAGCCCTTAATAACATCAAGGACAAAATTCTCCTCCAAAATAGGGGTAATCCCAAGGGAAGTACATTCCATTAGTAGCCAAGCAACCAATCGATACTGATTGGCAACAAAGCCAAGAACCTCCATCTGGATCTTCTACTTCATCCTGAGCATTTAGGTTTTGAGAGGAAAATGCGAAAATCACACTTGCCAAAAGAACCAATGAAAAGCCCAAATTTTTCACCTTTTTCATGATACGTGTTTTATGTTAATTAATAATTTAATCGGAGTAGTTTGTCTATCTCCGCCAAGCCGCACACAAATTCAATATGAGAGATTTTAGATGTGTGCTTAACATTTATAGCGCTCGTGTACCAATTGGTAGGATGAGCTTCCTTCTTTCTTTCCGGAATTGAAAGTGAAACTAAGTAAAATAATTTTTTTAACTAATGCAAATAATATAAAAAACTATAAAAGTATAATAATATAATTGCTTGCGTATTTAAGGTCAATTTAAAGGTTATCAGTGAATGTGAGTAATTATATCCTGAGAGGTGGATTTTTGTGATTTCCTTGCTACTTTGTTCCTGAATGCAGACACAAAGACCTTTTAGAGTAGTAATTATTTTTCTGGTGTTGGCCATTATTGGAGTGGCCTGTATTCCAGGGCTCAATATCAATTTTACGCCTACATATTCAACTCCAGCGTTACATATAAGCTACAGCTTGCCCAATGCTTCGCCCGATATTGTGGAGCGCCTGGCAACTTCACCTTTGGAAAATGCCCTTTCACAAATAGAAGGCACCAACACCTTAGAAAGCACATCGGCATACAATAGAGGCTACATTACCATGACTTTCGATAAAGGGGAGGATATGGAATTTAGAAAGTTCGAGGTGAATGCCATTATTCGAAACCTATACAAAAAGCTACCTGAGAACATGAGTTACCCAAGGGTAGACCAACGGGGTGGACAGGATGCGGATGAGCAGCGTAGTTCTATGCTCATGTTTTCGATTAACGGGCCATACGCTCCCTTCAAGCTGCAACAAGATGTAGAGGAGTATGTCAGAAAACCGCTTAGCCAGCTCAGGGATATACACAGTATTGAAATTAGCGGTGGAAACCCTTTGCAAATAACCATAGATTTTGATGCTATGGCTTTGATCAGGTACAGGCTGAGCAAAGCCGATATAAGCAGGGCGTTAAATAGTTACAATAGTGCAGTGTATGCAGGCTTAGCCAAACTACCGGGTGGGCAACAATACTTTCTCAAGACTACTGCCCAAATACCCGATATACCCGATCTGGAGAGAACTGAAGTGGCTGTTGTTTCCGGTAAACCCATTTATCTGAAAGATATTGCCAGTGTATATGTAGAGGAGCAAGAACCAACTTCTTATACACGCATTAATGGGCAAAATGCCGTTTATATGTCTGTATATGCCCGTCCCTCAGTCAATAAGATTGTACTGGCTAAACAAGTCAGGGCTCAGATTGAAGAGCTAAAACATCAGCTACCTTCCGATGTTGAGATCAGATTAGAACAAGATGAAACAGAGTATCTTCAGGAAGAAATGGACAAAATCTATATGCGAACGGGTATGTCCATAGCTATTCTCGTGCTCTTTATTTTTATTATCAATCGTAATCTGCGCTACCTGTTTACGCTTTTTCTGGGTATTTTGGTTAATCTGTGCATTACGGCTATCATCATCTATGCGTTAAATGTAGAGTTGCATATTTATAGTATAGCGGGACTCACAATATCGTTTGGACTCATTGTGGACAATGCCATTGTAATGCTCGATCATCTGCATCGTAAAAAGAATTCAAAAATCTTTCTGGCTCTGATGGCAGCCTCCATAACCACAATACTGGCCTTGCTGGTTGTACTTCTATTGCCTGAAGAAGATCGCAGGGACCTTACAGACTTTAGTATTGTAGTATCGATTAATCTGGCTACCTCTTTGCTAATAGCCCTGTTTTTTTCCCCCGCTCTTTATCAGCTCCTTTTTGGTTATCAACTCAAGAGAAAAGAGACCGCACTCACATTCCGTAAACTCAGAAGAAAGGTTAGAGGCTTCCAATTTTATGGTCGAATTATAAGCTTTGTCGTGCGCTACCGTAAGGCATTTATTGTGGTGGTTATATTGGCTTTTGGTCTACCGGTTTTTCAGTTGCCTGTGCAAATAGAAGGGCAAGATTGGTACAATAAAACGATCGGGAGCGATAAGTATCAGGACGATATTCGACCCATAGTAGATAAGGCTTTAGGAGGGGCCCTTCGCAAATTCGTCACCGAAGTATACGAAGGCTATTATTATAGTACACCTGAGCGAACTAAGTTAATGGTGGTAGCGCGCTTACCATTCGGGACTACTCTGGATGATGCCAATTATGCTATGTCTAAAATAGAAGAATACTTGACCACTGTAGAAGGTATAGACAAGTACGTGACACGCGTGAATAATCTCTCTGGTAGTATAGAAATTACTTTTGAAGAAGCCTATGATAACAGTGCTATGCCATACCAGCTCAAAGCGAGGCTACAGGCACGTTCGTTAGATTTAACCGGAGTGCAATGGTCTATTTTTGGAATAGGCCAAGGCTTTAGTGTAGGAGGCGAGAGTAATCAGACTCCGAGCTATTCAGTAATTATGAAAGGATATAATTATGATGAACTTGGGCGTCAGGCAGAAATTTTTGCGAACAGACTGGAGCAGCATGTGAGGGTTCAAAAAGTAAATACCAATGCACAATTGGGCTACTCACGTGTAAAAACATCGGAGTATGTGCTTAATTTCGATGTTCAGCGACTGGCCGATGCAGGCCTTAGCCGAAGTAGAATTGTTCAAACACTTGGCGATCTTACCAAGCCGGGGGGGCGCTCTCTCGAGGCAAACCTTAACAACCAAAGACTACCAGTGTATATAAAGGCTAAAAATGCTGAAGAGTTCTCTAAATGGGATTTAATGCAAGAAGCTCTACCTATAGATACTGCACGTCTGGTAAAGATAAAGGATTATGCTACACTAACTTTTGAAGAAACCGCCAATGAACTCAAGAAAGAAGACAGGCAATACCTGAGAAGACTTTCATTCGATTATTTGGGGTCTTCGAATTTTGGGAGAAAATATCTGGAGAAGAGTATAGAAGAAATGGAGGAGATCCTTCCAATTGGTTATAGTATAGAATCCAACAACCGATATTTTAGCTTTAAACAGAAACAGCGACAGTATAGCTTATTGCCGCTTCTTATGGTAGGTATTTTCTTTGTTTGTGCTATTCTTTTCGAAAATCTCAAGCAGCCTTTATACATCATTATAACCATACCCATTTCATTCATTGGTTTATTTCTAATCTTTTCTTTGTTCGATTTTCGGTTCGATCCGGGAGGCTTTGCGGCCTTTATAATGCTTGGTGGACTGGTAGTAAATGCTTCAATATTTGTGGTGAACGACTTAAACAATACCCGCCTAAAGCACTACAATAGGTCGGTTATACGGTCTGTTCTGGGAAAAGCACAACCCATTTTGCTCACCATTCTATCTACCTGTTTTGGGCTCATTCCATTTTTAGTAGAAGGCGAGTCCGAATATTTTTGGTTTGCCTTAGCCATTGGAACTATTGGAGGCCTGGTGTTTTCCACTTTAGCAGTGTTTCTATGCCTTCCGGTTTTTTTGAGCAGCAGAAAACAGCTTATAAACAATAGACGATAGCATTACTTAGAATAGGAATCCTCTTAAAAGTAGCTCCGGTCAGGCATAGCCTAAGGTCTAATTATTATTGAGTTTTCATGTCGACCACAATGAAACTAAAACCACTTCTTACTATAGCTGTTATGTAATCCTTGCTGTGTCTCTTTTAGCTAAAGGTTGCTGAATTGTCAACAACCTTTCCCTCACGGGCTGTGCGCAGTCGGGGTAGTTTATACTAAGAGCCTTTTAAGAAGGTGTAGCTAAGGGAGTTTATTTGAAAGCCGGAATTCCCGTAATGTCTGCACCCAAAATAAGTAAATGGATATCGTGGGTTCCTTCGTAAGTTACTACCGATTCCAGGTTTGCCATGTGTCTCATCATAGGATACTCTTGAGTAATACCCATTCCTCCATGCATTTGACGCGCTTCACGGGCAATATTCAGAGCGGTTTCCACAGCATTTCTTTTGGCCATAGAGATTTGTGCAGTAGTTGCTTTTCCTTCATTAAAGAGTTGTCCTAGACGGTAGTTTAGCAATTGAGCCTTGGTAATTTCGGTCAACATTTCGGCCAGTTTCTTTTGCTGTAGCTGAAAAGAAGCAATGGGTTTACCAAACTGCTCTCTCTCAAGGGTATATCTTCTGGCCGATTCGTAGCAGTCCATGGCAGCTCCAATGGCGCCCCAGGCAATACCATAACGTGCCGAATCGAGACACATCATTGGTGCACCCAGCCCGCTTTTGCCCGGTAAGAGATTTTCTTTCGGAACCTTTACATTGTCAAAAACCAGTTCACCGGTGGCACTGGCTCTCAAAGACCACTTGCCGTGTGTTTCTGGGGTACTAAAGCCCTCCATGCCTCTTTCTACAATCAGGCCATGAATTCTGCCTTCCTCATTCTTAGCCCATACTACGGCAACATCGGCATGTGGAGCATTCGATATCCACATTTTGGCACCGTTCAACAGATAATGATCACCCATATCCTTAAAGTGCGTAGTCATTCCCGAAGGATTAGATCCGTGATCGGGTTCTGTAAGGCCAAAACAGCCCAACCACTCGCCAGAAGCTAGTTTAGGGAGGTATTTCTGACGTTGTTCTTCATTTCCGAATTTGTAAATAGGGTACATAACCAAAGAACCCTGAACGGAAGCCGTTGAGCGCATGCCGGAATCACCCCGCTCAATTTCTTGCATAATCAGACCATAGGCAATGTAGTCCATGCCTCCACAGCCGTACTTTTCGGGCAACTGTGGACCAAAAGCACCTATTTCTCCAAACTTTTTAACCATCTCGTAAGGGAAGTAAGCATGCTCAGCCCAGCTTTCGATGTACGGAGATATTTCTCGCTTTACGAAGTCACGTACAGCTGAGCGAACCATTTTATGTTCTTCACTCAACAAGTCGTCCAGTAAGTAAAAGTCCGGATGTTCAAAAAGATCTTGCTTGGATGATTTCTGAATTTGAGATGCTTTATCGGTAGCCATAGGTAATTTGGTTTCTGAATGAATTGTGGTCAAATTTGCACCCACTTTTTAACCTATGCAAACGTATGAACCAATCGGAAATAGACCAAAAGATACTTGATAGATTACAAAAGCTTTCGGAGAAATATGAAGCCATGGGGCAAGATATGGCTTCTTACCTGGATGGGCTACTTCATGCCGATTATTTAAAATACTGGGATTATATTAACCTGGACTCCCTACTTGGGCTACAACAACCTAAAACCAGTTTCCCTGATGAAATGGTCTTTATTTGCTACCATCAGATCACTGAGCTTTATTTTAAGCTTTGCCGTTGGGAAATGAAACAGATTTTTGAAAGACAGCACCCCGATGTTTCTTTCTTCGAAGCAAGGTTAAAAAGACTGAATAATTATTTCGAGCACCTCTGCCACTCGTTCAGTATTATGACAGAGGGCATGGAAAAAGAGCAGTTTCTTCAGTTCCGAATGTCTCTTCTTCCTTCTTCCGGCTTTCAATCGGCTCAGTACCGAATGATTGAGATTGGAGCTACCGACCTGATAAACCTCGTGAATAAAGATAAACGAGATGAATTTGATGATTACGCATCCATAGATCAGTTATACGATTGTATCTATTGGAAGACGGGCGCCACTGAGCTAAAGTCAGGAAAGAAAACACTTACGTTAGAGCAGTTCGAAGAAAAGTACTCTAAGGAGTTTTTACAACTGGCCGAGGATACCAAAACCTGCAACTTCAATCAGTTATATTTAAAGCATTACAAAGGGCAACCCGGAGAAGATCGAATAGTGGAGCAACTCAAAGCATTCGATCTACTGGCCAACGTAGACTGGCCTTTGGCTCATTATCGGTCTGCCGTACGCTATTTGCAGCGAAGCCCTGAAGATATTGCGGCAACAGGAGGAACCAACTGGCAGAAGTACCTTCCGCCACGTTTTCAGAAAATAATTTTCTTTCCCGATATATGGTCAGAAGAAGAAAAAGAGGAGTGGGGTAAACACTGGGTTTTGGAGCAGTTGAATAGAAAGTAGAAAACAGAAAACAGTTAGTCTGGTATTCGGTGTTTTACTGATTGCTGATCAACCGATTTCTGATTACCATTTTTAGAGATAGAAACTCTATATGCAGAAGATAATAAAACTCACCCTTAGGCCGGAGGAGGCCTTTAATCCTGATGTGCTGGAGGAAGCACTCATTAAAAAATCAGGAATAAAAGAGGCCGATGTAAAAGTGAGGCCACTAAAGCGCTCCATTGACGCCCGTGGTAGAAGTCTGAAGGTGAACATGGAGGCATTGGTTTCTGTGAAAGAAGGTCTGCCACCGCTCATTTCCTACAAAAGAGATTACCCCAATGTATCTCATGCTGAGCCCGTTGTGATTGTGGGGTTTGGTCCTGCCGGAATGTTTGCAGCACTCCGCTGTATTGAGCTGGGTTTTAAACCCATTGTTTTGGAGCGGGGAAGCGATGTGCAAAAGCGTAGAAGAGACTTGGCTGCCATTAACAAAGAACACAGGGTAAATCCGGAATCCAACTACTGTTTTGGTGAGGGTGGAGCCGGTACTTATTCTGATGGTAAACTATACACACGCTCCAAAAAGAGAGGAGACATTCAAAAATCACTGGAAATCCTGGTGGCTCATGGTGCCTCAGAAGATATTCTTTTAGACGCTCATCCACACATTGGTACCAACAAACTTCCTAAAGTGGTTCAGGAGATCCGCCAATCCATTCTGGATTCAGGAGGAGAGATTCTCTTTGATACGAAGGTCATCGATTTCCTGATGGAGGAAGATCGGATGAAGGGTGTAGTGATTCACGATGGAACAAAAATAGAAGGGCTGGGAGTCATTCTTGCAACGGGTCACTCAGCCAGAGATATCTTCCACTTGCTTCATAAAAGAAGGGTTTTTGTTGAAGCCAAACCCTTTGCCTTAGGAGTTAGAATTGAGCACCCCCAGCAATTGATCGATCGAATTCAGTACAATTGTGAAGTAGATCGTGGACCGTGGTTGCCGGCCAGTTCATATGCCTTGGTTCATCAGACCTATTACAATGAGAAACAACGTGGTGTGTTTAGTTTTTGTATGTGCCCTGGCGGGTTCATAGTACCAGCGGCCACGGCTCCCGGAGAAATTGTGGTAAACGGAATGAGTCCTTCCAGGCGTGATTCTCGCTTTGCGAATTCGGGTATTGTTACGGCCATTGAGCTGGAAGATGTAGCGCATATTCAGACGGTTGACGATCCCTTTAAAGCGCTTACTTTTCAACAACAAATAGAGCAGAGGGCCTTTGAAGCAGCCGGCAAAACCCAGGCCGCACCGGCTCAGCGAATGGTTGACTTTGTGGAAGGTAGAATTTCCTCTCGTTTAAATGAAACATCCTATCAACCCGGTTTAGTTAGTGTCAATATGAATGAAGTGCTTCCGGAAGACATTCATGAGCGACTAAGGGCTGCTTTTAAGGCTTTTGGTCGAAAAATGAAAGGATACTATACCAACGAAGCCCAAATTGTGGGAGTGGAGAGCAGAACCTCATCGCCAGTACGAATACCCAGACACAGAGAAACCTGTGAGCATATTCAGATCAGGGGGCTTTACCCGTGCGGAGAGGGAGCAGGTTATGCAGGGGGTATACTTTCTGCAGCCATGGATGGCGAGAAGTGTGCCGATATGCTGATTAAGGCCTACGGATAAGTTTTTAAAAAATCAGGAGCCTACTGCATCATTCGAACGGCTTCCTTGAGGTTTTCTACAAACCCTTCTTGCTCATCAGTCTTGGCTAGACTTTTGGCCTTTTCCAACCACTGATTTGCACTGTCAAAATTGCCAAGCAAACCGTTGATGTAGCCTAAAAGAGCGTGCGTTTCAAACCGGTTGGCTTCTATTTTTAAAGATTCGGAGAGGAGTTGTTTGCTAAAAGCATATAACTCCTGGCTTCCAAAGCTTTCAATAATTTCAACTACAGTACTTATGACAAAATCAGGCTGTTGATCAGTGGCCAGGTGGTTGTTCATATAGCTGTTTACTTCCAGCTTGTAACTGTCATATTCTTCACGTTCGGCAAAAAAAACTGAACGAGTTACAAATTGGGCAGCCGGGAGTTCGGCCTGATCAATAAAAAGCGGAATAACCACAGAAACGATTTTTTCCAGCAGTTCTCTATCGCCATACTTTATAGCCAGTTGAAGATTTTGGTTGTAAATGGCACTCATGTAATCTGTAAACTCACTTATACCATGGGCCTCAATTATTTTTGCCTTGTTGTTGGCTATATAGTTAAAGTGGCGCGAATTGATGGTGTTTTCAAAGTTGGCCAGTAACCATAGGTTTTCCAGCTCCATATAATCCTCATCTGTAAAACTATCGGCCAATTCTTTGGCCACTTCCTGCGCCTTTAAGGGGTCGGTTGCAGATAAAATACCTATAAGCTGCTTTTGCTCTTCTTTTTCAATTATCCCCGCATCATATTTTAGAAGCAGATCCGGCAGAAGAGTCCAATTTTCAGTGGCTTCTTTACCATGCGCCATGAGCACAGGAGCTTCAACGAAACCGCCAATGCGATAAAACACATTTCTTTCACCCGTAAGAAAGAGCATAGTAGGGTAGCCGTCAATACCATATTTATCGGCCAACGGATAGCCAAATTCGGTTTCTGCATTGAATTTTATGTTAATAAAGTGCTGCTCAAAGTAAGAGATTACCTCCGGGTTTGTAAAAACCTCTTTGTCCAGCTTCTTGCAATAGCCACACCAGTCCGTATACGCATCTGCAAAAACCAGCTTATTATTGGTTTTAGCCTCTTCAAAAATTGCATCCCACTCTGCGAGAGACTTAACCTCTCTAAAGTCTATGCTTTCCAGCTCGTGAGCTCCAGCCCAGCCGAAAAGAAAAATGCCTAATAAAGTGAGATGAACTTTCATAGTTCTGTCTTAGTTTCAACTTTTAACGATGGCAAAGGTAATTATTGCCAATCAATTAGCCTCTTTTGTGCTACCTACATACGTTAATATTGGTTAATGAAAAAAACAGTGATTATTGGCAGCTCGCCAAAACCTTATAAATACGCTCAAAAAGCAGCTCAGATGCTCAGTGATAAGGGTTATGACTTTGTTCCTGTGGGCATACAAGAAGGAGAAGTGTTTGGAGAAAAAATACTGAACTTATACAATAAGCCATTGATAGAGAATGTAGATACCATAACTCTGTATATCAATCCGCAACGTCAAAAAGAGTGGTACAATTACCTTTTGGATCTTAAGCCGGAGCGTATAATTTTTAATCCTGGCACTGAAAATCAAGAACTTAAAAACATGGCCGAAAAGCAGGGAATAAAATGTCTTGAAGCTTGTACATTAGTTATGCTTTCTGTGGGCAATTACTGATCAATTTTACTTATATTCGTGCTTTGTTTTGGGGCGCACATTACCCATCTTTTTGATCAATCTATCATTATGTTTGAGGCGTCCCCAATGTATTGTTAGAGAGATTTTATGAGCGGAGAAAATTCAAACGCAAAAAAGGATTATTCAGCAGGTAACATCACGGTATTAGAAGGTCTTGAGGCAGTAAGAAAACGCCCGGCCATGTACATTGGTGATGTTGGTATTAAGGGACTTCACCACATGATTTGGGAGGTAGTAGACAACTCCATCGATGAAGCCCTGGCTGGTCACTGCGATCACATTAAAGTGACAATCGAAGAGGATAACTCAATTCTTGTAGAAGACAACGGTAGAGGTATTCCCACCGACATTCACCCCAAAGAGAAAAAATCGGCTCTTGAAGTTGTAATGACGGTACTGCATGCCGGAGGTAAGTTCGATAAAGATACTTACAAAGTGTCCGGTGGTCTGCATGGGGTAGGTGTATCATGTGTGAACGCTCTATCTACCAAGTTGGTGGCCACGGTACACCGAAACGGCACCGTCTTTCAGCAGGAATATTCCCGAGGTGTACCTCAGTACGATGTAAAAGAGGTGGGGAAAACCGATAAAACCGGAACAATTGTTCATTTCCACCCCGACCCGGAAATTTTCATTGTTACCGAATACAAATATGAAACCGTTGCTTCTCGCTTAAGAGAACTTTCATACCTCAATGCAGGAATTAAAATCGACCTGATTGATAAGCGCGAAACCAACGATGACGGCTCTTTTAAGGGAGAAACCTTCTTCTCGGAAGGTGGTTTGCTTGAGTTTGTTGAATACCTCGATGATTCTCGCGAAACCCTTATTGAACAACCCATCTATATTGAAGGTGAGAAAAACGATGTGCCTGTGCAGGTAGCCATGAGCTACAATACTTCCTATGCCGAACATGTGGTGAGTTATGTGAATAACATCAATACCATAGAGGGAGGAACCCATGTTTCGGGCTTTAGAAGGGCTTTGACCAGAACTTTAAAGGCCTATGCCGACCGGTCTGGATTGCTGGACAAGGTAAAGATTGAAATTAGCGGAGATGATTTTAGAGAAGGACTAACGGCCGTAATCTCTGTAAAAGTAGCCGAACCACAGTTTGAAGGGCAAACCAAAACCAAATTGGGTAACTCCGATGTAGCCGGTGCGGTAGAATCAGCTGTTGGCGATGTACTCAATACCTATTTGGAAGAACACCCCAAAAGTGCCAAGCAAATTGTGGCTAAGGTAATTCTGGCCGCTCAGGCGAGACATGCCGCCAGAAAGGCAAGAGAAATGGTGCAGCGTAAGAATGTGCTGAGCGGTACCGGACTTCCGGGCAAGCTGGCCGACTGTGCTTCTAAAGATGCCTCTATTAGTGAGCTTTATCTGGTAGAGGGAGACTCGGCAGGTGGTTCGGCCAAGCAAGGTAGAGACAGACACTTTCAGGCCATATTGCCACTAAGGGGTAAAATTCTGAACGTTGAAAAAGCTCAGGAACACAAGATTTATGACAATGATGAAATAAAGAACATCATTACAGCCCTTGGAGTAACTTTCGGAACAGAAGAAGACGAGAAGGCCCTCAATATGGAGAAGCTTCGTTATCATAAAATAGTGATTATGACCGATGCTGATATTGACGGAAGCCATATTAGAACCCTTATTCTTACTTTCTTTTTCCGCTACATGCGCCCGCTAATAGACGCAGGCTACTTGTATATTGCGTTGCCTCCGTTGTATTTACTAAAGCGAGGTAAAGAAATGCGCTATTGCTGGGACGAGCAGCAGCGTGCCCAGTTTACGCAAGAAATGGCCAAAGATGGCAAAGAAGACTCCGTGTCAGTTCAGCGATACAAAGGTCTTGGAGAGATGAACCCGGAACAACTTTGGGAAACCACCATGAACCCCGAGTCGCGAAGCTTAAAACAAGTGACCATAGAGTCTGCAGCAGAAGCAGATCATTTGTTCTCCATGCTAATGGGTGATGAAGTTGCTCCAAGACGTGAGTTTATTGAGAAAAATGCCAAGTATGCCAAAGTAGATATTTAAGAACTCAGCGAGTTCGAGTTATTAAAAGCTGTCTTGATTTGTCGAGACAGCTTTTTTGTTGAATGACTAGAAGAAAATCGCCAACTTCCAGTCATGAAGATAGGAGCTGTACTATTGGCGGCAGGCCTCTCCACCCGGATGCAAGGCCCAAATAAAATGCTATTGCCTTTTGGCCATACCACCATACTTGCAGCTACCCTTACGCATTTGTTAGACTCCGAGGTGAGTAAAATAGCCCTGGTGTTGGGCAGAAACGCTAGCGAGCTTCAGGTAGATTCTAACGAAAAGGTAGATTTGGTCGTTAATCCGCAACCGGAACGAGGCATGACTTCCAGCATTCAGTGTGGACTGCGTAAACTAATGTCAATGGATGCGCTTATGGTTTGCCTGGCCGATATGCCCTTGCTAAGCTCCAGCGATTATACCGGTCTTATCCAATCTTTTCGGAATACCGAGAAAACCATATTGGTTCCCATTTACAAGGGAGCAAAGGGAAATCCCGTTGTTTTTGACAAAAGACATTTTCATGAGATTCTGAACCATAAAGGTGCCAATGGGTGTTCGGGAGTTGTTCAGCACAATTTGAATGCAGTCGAACGACTTGAGGTTTCTTCCGACCGATTTATTGCAGATATTGACACACCCATAGATTACCAAAAAATGCTAAAAGCCATTGAATAAAGAAGAACTACTTCGCTACAATCGTCAGATTATAATTCCGGAGTTTGGTGAACAAGGACAACAGAAATTACTAAATGCTTCGGTGTTGGTTATTGGAGCCGGAGGACTTGGTGCGCCCATTTTGCAATATCTTACTGCGGTCGGGGTTGGCCAAATCGGTATTGTTGATTTCGATGAGGTATCACTTTCCAATTTACAGAGGCAAGTACTGTTCAATACACAGGAAATAGGACAGTCAAAGGCATCAACTGCGGCCAAAAAGCTTGCGCTGTTGAATCCGGATGTGAAGTTCGATGTGATCGAGGAGGCCATTAGCTCGCGCAATGCCATGGAGATCATTGGCGGCTACGATTTGGTTGTTGATGGTTCAGATAATTTACCCACCCGCTATTTGGTTAACGATGCCTGCTACTTATTAAAAATACCTCTGGTATACGGAGCAATTTTTCGTTTTGAAGGGCAGGTGTCGGTGTTCAATGCGGTTCACAAAGACGGAAGCCGTGGCCCCAACTATCGAGACCTTTTTCCCTCTCCACCACCACCCGAAATGGTGCCCAGTTGCAGCGAAGGGGGAGTTTTGGGAGTACTCCCGGGAATTATTGGTGCAATGATGGCCAATGAGGCCATTAAGTTATTGACTCATGTGGGCGAAACCCTGAGTGGAAAGCTTTTTGTTTTCGATGCATTGGATTTTAGCACCTTTCAACTGTCTGTAGAAAAAAACGACCAGAATCCTCTTAGCGGAAAAGAGCCCACTATAACCCACTTGGTAGATTATGAAGCTTTTTGTGGAGGCGCTGTAGGTCAGTCTTCAATCCGTGAGATTAGTGTACATGAATTGAAAGAGAAAATGAGTCTTGGAACACTCGAATTGATCGATGTGCGCGAAGACTACGAGTATGAAATTGCTAATTTAGGAGGTCGGTTAATTCCGCTGAATAAAGTACTGAGCAAGTCGAGTGAAATTCCGCAAGACAGAGAAGTGGTGATTATGTGCAAAACAGGCGGAAGGAGTAAAAAAGCTATTGAACTGCTTCAGAAGCAAGGTTTTAATAATCTCCTTAACCTTAAAGGAGGTATTACGGCCTGGCAAAAAGAGATCGATAAAAGTATGACAGCCTATTGAACCATTCGGACCTATGGTTAAGGTTCAAAAAAGCAAGATCAACTAAACCCTTGAGCGTTACGCTCAAACAAAACGGAAAATGAAAATACAAATAACAGCCTTTGGTATCGCCAAAGACATTGTTGGAAAAAAACAGATGACCCTGGATTTTGAAGGAAAGAGTGTAGGAGAGGTGCGTACCTGTTTGGTGAACCAGTTTCCCGAATTTGAGCAATTGGCATCGCTCAGGTTTGCCGTTAATACCAGTTATGTTGATGATTCTTTTGAACTGACAGAAAATGATGAGGTGGTTTTAATTCCGCCCGTAAGTGGAGGTTAATGAAAAACATTGTAATTACTTCGGAGCCGCTGAATAGTCAGTTGTGTATTAATTCCGTTGCCGATAATGGTAGCGGGGGTCTGGTTGTCTTTATTGGTAATGTGCGCAATAAGACAAAGGGAAAAGAGGTGAAATATTTGGATTTTGAGGCCTACGAGGCCATGGCCCTAAAAGAGATGCAAAAAATTGCCCGCGAAGCCATTGAGCGTTGGCACTTGTACGATATGGCCATTCATCACCGAGTAGGCAGGGTGGCCATAGGAGAGGCCGCAGTAGTAATTGCTTGCTCTTCTGCTCACCGAAAGGAGTCATTCAAAGCCTGTGAATTTGCCATAGATACTTTGAAGAAAACAGTACCCATTTGGAAGAAAGAGGTGTTTGAGGATGGAGAGGTTTGGGTTTCGGCACACCCTTAAATACTCGGGCAATCACCGAAAAGATGAGTTAAATGAATTTGGAGTCAATAAAATCGCAATTTCCAATATTCCAGCAGAAAACACCTGTGGGAAAGGAATTGGTGTATTTAGACAATGCCTCTACCACTCAAAAGCCCGATTGTGTAATTGACGCCATCGCTGACTTTTACAAGTTCAGTAATGCCAATGCCGGACGCGGTGTCTATTGGCCGGCAACGGAAGTAACGGGTAGAGTAGTGGACATAAGGCAGCGACTGGCAAAGTTCATAGGGGCTGCAAGGCCTGAAGAAGTAGTCTTCACCCATGGAGTAACCGATGCATTGAATAAACTTGCTCTGGCTATTTTTGGAGGTAGTCAAAAGCGCGAAGGACAAGTGTTGGTTTCGGGCATGGAGCATCATTCTAACTTTGTGCCCTGGCAGATGGCTGCCCGGCATGACTCGCTTCCTTTTAAGGTGATTCCCCTAACCGACTCGGGGGCCATAGACATGGAGGCTTATGCACAGTTGTTGAAAAAGCCAACGAGCCTTGTGGCCGTAAGTGCTGCCTCTAATGTGACAGGGATAGGTAATGATATTTCCCGTTTATCTCAGATGGCTCATAATTCAGGAGCTCTTTTGGTCGTAGATGCATCTCAGGCAGTGGCCCATCAGCCCATAGATGTGAGGCAATGGGACTGTGACTTTATGGTTTTTAGCGGACATAAAGCCTACGGACCTACCGGCATTGGAGTACTCTACGGCACATATGAAGTTCTTGCTGAATTGAACCCGTTGGCCTATGGTGGCGGAATGGTACAAGAGGTGAATGAATCTGACACAACTTTTCGAATGCTTCCACATCGCCATGAAGCGGGTACCTTAAATCTGGCAGGGATAGTTGGTTTGGAAGCCGCTATTGCATTCATAGAAAAACAAGGAATTGCCAATATTCAAGCCCATGAAAACGCACTTTATGAGCTGCTCAGAAAGAAACTAAATGAGGTTTCGGGGGTGGCCATATTGGGAAGATCTTCAAGCCTGCAATGCCCGGTGGTTTCTTTTACCGTTGAGGGAGTACATCCGCACGATATGGCTACGTATTTAGCAACTGAAGGCATAAGTATTCGTGCGGGCCATCACTGTGCACAGCCTCTTATGAAGCACTTTGGAATAACGGCCTGTTCGCGCATATCATTGGCCTGTTATTCTTCCGGGCAAGAGATAGAACAAACTGTTGATCAACTAAAAGAAGCCATTGCTTTTTTCCGATGAATAAAGCCCTGCAAAGCCTTTATAAAGAAGTAATACTTAGTAGGGCAAAAGTCCCCCGGCATGAGTGTAAAGCTACTGATTTAGTCCCCACAGTAGAAGCTTATAATCCACTATGTGGTGATAAGTTTTATCTCTATGTATCTATTGAAGATGGGGTTTTTAAAGAATTGAAATTCAGTGGTTTTGGTTGTTCAATTTCAAAAGCATCAACCGATGTAATGTGCGATGCATTGAGCCATAAGACCATACAGGAAGGGTTGCTGATTATAGATACATTTTTGGAGTTGATTGATGATAAATCTTCTGTAAGTCCAGAACAGCTCACTGACAGTAAGGAATTGTTGGCTTTTGCAGCAGCCAGAGATTTTCCCGAACGAAAAACTTGCGCGAATCTTGGCTGGGAGGCCTTACGACTTCACTTACAAAGCCTATAAACTTTAGTCGTTCAATGCAATGACGCTTTGCTTTACGTGCTTTTCAAAAAGCATGTGCATTATACCGTCTTTAAGACCCACATCGGGTACCTGAATTTTTTGAATTTTGGCTGATTTCATTGCATGGAGGTAAATGTCTGAGGCAGGAAGAATAACATCGGCCCGGTCAGGATTCAGATGCATTTTAAAAATGCGTTCTTCCAGGGTAAGTGCCGACAAACGTTTCTGAACCTCCAAAATGGCTTCTATCCGAAGCATTCTCACCTTCGATTTGGTGCCCGAAAGCTCATAAATCTTGGCAATATTCCCTCCGGTACCAACAGCTGTAATACTACCCTTGTGGCCTACAATCTGGTTTTCTATCCACTGCCCCATACGCTTCAAAACCGCTTTGGAAGAAGCACTTTGAATAGTTCTTACGGAGCCAATTTTAAACGATTCCGATTTTACCTTGCGTCCGTCTCTAATCAGGTTTAGCTCTGTGCTACCTCCACCAACATCGATGTGCAAAAAAGTACCCTTAGCCAGCTTTTCCATGACCACCCGGTTAATCAATTCAGCTTCACGATCTCCACTAATAATGTTGATCTTGAGACCAAAGAGTTGTTTCACCTTTTCGACAATTTCGCGTCCGTTTTGAGACTCTCGCATGGCCGAAGTAGCACAGGCGTAGTATTTATCTACTTCGTATAGGTCAATGAGAATTTTAAAGGCATTCATCAGCCGAATGAACTTATCTTCCTGCTCAGGGCCTATTCGCTTGTGCTGAAAAACATCATGACCAAGCCGTAAAGGAAAGCGTACGTATTCTAACCGCTTAAAATAGTGCTGACCTTCATAGGTCATTACATTAGTTACCTGAAACCGAATGGCATTTGAACCAATATCTATCGCTGCTAACTTCAAGCCTCCAATTTACACTCAATTTCAGATTTATACATGTATTCATTAGCTCTTGTTTGTGCAATAATGTTGCATTTGATAACAATTATTTAATTGATGACCATCTTTCATTACAGAAAGTAAGCCTATCTTAGATTGTGTCTAAAAGAGTTTACACTTGTCTCATTTTAATATGTTTGGTACAAGCATGTTTCAATCCGCCTCCTGAATTTCCAGAAGGAGATGTAGTGGGGTATAAGCCGGTTTATGCTACGGACAACGATGCTTCAATCCGTTTAGAAGAAGCCAGACCAATAGTGAATGGCGGACAAATTTATCTTAAAGGCAATTTGTTGCTTATCAATGAAACGGGAGAAGGGATTCATCTGATAGACAACACAGACCCAGAGGCTCCACAGAACAGAGGCTTTTTGAAAATACTGGGGGCTGAAAATATGGCCATGAAAGATGGAATTTTGTATGTCAATCAGTTTATGTCTGTTTTGGCCATCGATGTCAATGATCTGAACAACATAAGAGTGCTGTCTGAACACGAGTCAATTCTCAACAGAGAAGATTTGAACGTAGCCGTTCCTCCTGGCACTGGTTATTATTTTGAATGTGCCGATCCTAAGAAAGGAAGAGTAGTTGGCTGGCAATTGACCACTATAAATAACCCGAAATGCTACAGGTAAGAAGTTTGGTTTTAGCCCTTTTGGCTATAATAGTAGTGTCTTGTCAGACCGACAGCAACGATTTTACCCCCGATTTGGGAGGCACTGGAACAGGTGGATCTTTGGCCAAGTTTGCCATAGTGCAGAATAGCCTGTTGGTGCTGCATGAAAACGCCATTGATCAGTATTTTATACAGCACGATGGATCATTGACGGAGGGACGTTCGCTTACTTTTTTCTCCGGTGGTCTTGAGACCATTTACCCATACGGTGAATATGCTTTGGTAGGTAGCAATAATCAGGTGTTCTTTCTCGGTTTTGACGACAATAACTTTCTCGATCTCATATCCAGTTACTCTCATCTGACCGCTTGCGATCCGGTAGTAGCTGCTAATGGTGTGGCCTTTTCAACTTTGCGCAATAGTGGCTGTCGATTCGATGCCGATGAGTCACTGGATGCGATAGATATCAGTGACATTGAAACCCCTGTGTTTATCAAATCATACAACATAGAAGCGCCCTATGGCCTTAGCGTTAGAGGCTCTCATTTAATCGTTTGCGAGAGAGGTGGAATAGCCCTCTATGGAATCTCCGACCCTTATAATATAGTGTTAAAAGGCTTTTTCGATTTTAGCAATGATACCCCTCTAGATGTAATACACGCACCAACACACCTTATAGTGAGAACAGATAAAGGCATTTATAATGTAAGTTATACTGACAGCGGAGTGTTTCAGATTCTGGCCAAAATAGACTAATGAGTAGGTTTGTTTTTTTCTACTACATTGTACTCTTCTGTTGTGGATCCAAGGCTTTTGCGCAGAGAAGTCAGCCTGACGGTTCTGCTTATGAAGTTTTGCCAAGGCTGATGCTCAAATATTATGGTTCTCAGTATATAGGCCAGTTCACTTCTCACATGCTGGCGGGTGAATACGTATGGCCAACAGGCAAAGGAATTGAACTAAGACTTGGAGGGCTGATAGATAGAAATGTTTTGAACTATGATGAACTCTATTTTAGTAATAAGTCAGGCTTTAAATCATCGTTGATTTTTAAACAATACATAAGCCATGGACAGCCAATTTTGCAAATTGCCGGTCGGCCTGTTTTAGGAGTCTCTCAGGCATCTAAAGGTGTAATTCCCTACTATGGACTGGAGTTGTTCTATAATGAACTTGGTTTCGACCGAACCCGAACTTATAAGCTGAGTTGTGGGCAAGATTGCGACTACTTTGAGCGCGTAAACTATGGTATGGTTGATAAAAGGGTGGGAGTACGGACTCAATTGGGTTTTGTAGCAGAAATTGCAGGCCCATTTTACTTTGAGTCTTCCATAGCTCTGGGGGCTATGTCTAGTCAATTGAAAGCCGATGATCGCAAGCCCATTGAATATGAGAAAGAATACGGTTTAAAATTCAGAGAAGGCTCTTCTTCAGCCAGGTTACAGTGGGCTGTGGATGTCTCATTCAAGCTTGTCATACGTCTCTTAAAATGACCTGCCGAACCAATGTAATACTTCGATTTACTCATTCGAAATATCAGCCTCAGTCATATTTTCCATTTGCCAGTTATGTAGCTACATAAACTTTCGCTTTATTTGCAGTGCTTATCAAGAAAGACGGAGGGACTAGGCCCTGAGATGTCTTAGCAACCTGGGTAATACCTGGTGCTAATTCCTAGCCTCGAGGCATCGGGGAAAAGATGAGAGTAATCCTTCCAAATTTCTCGGTAAGCCCTAAATCTGTAAAATGGCTTACGACATAGAGAAAATTCTCAAAGAAAGAATACTGGTTTTAGATGGTGCTATGGGTACCATGATTCAGCGACATACGCTTACTGAAGATGATTTCAGAGGCGATCGTTTCAAAGACCATCCTCATCCCCTTAAAGGAAACAACGACTTACTCTCCCTTACCCGGCCCGATATAATCAAGGAAATTCACCGACAATACTTTGATGCGGGTGCCGATATTGTGGAGACGAATACATTTAGTGCCACCACAATTGCCCAAGCCGATTATCATTTGGAAGATGCTGTTTACGACATTAACTATGAATCGGCAAGAATTGCCAGAGAGGTGGCCGATGAGTTTACTAGCGAGCAACCGGAAAAGCCTCGCTTTGTGGCCGGTTCTATGGGGCCAACCAATAGGCTGGCCTCCATGTCGCCCGATGTCAATGACCCCGGTTTTAGAAACATTGATTTCGATCAGTTAAGAATAGCTTTTAAAGAACAGGCCAAAGGCTTGTTAGATGGAGGAGTCGATCTGTTTTTGGTAGAGACCATAACCGATACACTCAATGCTAAGGCAGCTCTTTTTGCTATTTCAGAGCTACTGGAAGAAGAAGGAAAGCGCGTGCCTGTAATGGTTAGTGGAACCATAACCGATGCCAGTGGCAGAACTCTGTCGGGTCAAACTACCGAAGCCTTCTTGATATCTGTTTCGCACATGCCCATACTCTCTATTGGCCTCAATTGTGCTTTGGGGGCAGCACAACTACGCCCGTATTTAGAAACCCTTTCAGAAAAAGCGCCTTTTCACACCAGTGCACACCCCAACGCGGGGTTACCCAATGAATTTGGTCAGTACGACCAAACTCCTGAAGAAATGGTAAAGCAGGTTGGAGAATTCCTGAAAGATGGGTTTCTCAATATTGTGGGAGGCTGCTGTGGCACTACGCCTGAGCATATAAGGCTCATTGCCCAGGAGGCTTCCAGGTATTCACCAAGGTTAGTCCATAGCTCACATTCCATTGTTTCAGGCAATTAATTAGAATGGCAATGGAAGCAAATCACTCGAATGATTCAACACTATTTCGCAGAGCTATCAAATGATTCAATTATCTAAAAAATCACCGAACAAGCACCATGGATTCTAAGCAGCCAAACCTAGATCAAAACAACAAAGTTACCCTGCGGCTTTCAGGTCTTGAACCCCTGATAGTTACGCCTCAGAGTAACTTTGTAAATGTGGGTGAACGAACCAACGTGACCGGCTCCAAGCGTTTTGCCCGCCTAATTAAGGAAGAGAAGTACGATGAGGCTCTTGAAATTGCCAGAGATCAGGTAGAAGGAGGAGCTCAGATCCTAGATGTAAACATGGACGAAGGGATGCTGGATGGCAAGGCGGCTATGGTAAAGTTCCTTAATTTGATAGCCGCAGAACCCGATATCGCCCGAATTCCCATAATGATAGATTCTTCTAAATGGGAGATTATTGAAGCGGGATTAAAGTGCATTCAAGGTAAGGGAGTGGTCAATTCCATTTCTCTTAAAGAAGGCGAAGAAACTTTCATAGAACAGGCTACTAAGGTAAAGCGCTATGGGGCGGCAGTTATTGTAATGGCCTTTGATGAAAAAGGGCAAGCCGATACGTATGAGCGAAGAATAGAGATATGCAAACGCTCTTATGACATACTGGTAGGGAAGGTAGGATTTCCCAAAGAAGACATCATTTTCGACCCTAATATATTCCCTGTGGCTACGGGCATAGAAGAACACAACAACAATGCGGTTGACTTCTTTAGAGCTACCCGATGGATTAGGGAAAACCTGCCCGGAGCACATGTGAGCGGAGGAGTTAGCAATGTGTCTTTTTCTTTTAGAGGGAATAACCCGGTTAGAGAAGCCATGCACTCTGCTTTTTTGTATCACGCCATTAAAGAAGGAATGGATATGGGAATAGTGAACCCCACTATGCTGGAGGTTTACGATGATATTCCTAAAGATTTACTCGAACGTGTAGAGGATGTTCTTCTGAACAGAAGGCCCGATGCCACCGAACGACTTCTGGAATTTGCCGAAACAGTGAAAGGTTCCGGAAAAGTTCAGGTAAAAGACGATTCCTGGAGGCAGGAACCGGTTGAAAAACGGTTGGAGCATGCGCTGGTAAAAGGTATAGTAGAGTTTATTGATGAAGACACAGAGGAAGCCCGTCAGAAGTATGAAAAGCCATTGAAGGTGATTGAAGGTCCGCTAATGGACGGAATGAACGTGGTTGGCGACCTGTTCGGTGCCGGTAAAATGTTTCTTCCTCAGGTAGTAAAAAGTGCCCGGGTAATGAAGAAGGCAGTAGCTTACCTTCTTCCTTTTCTTGAAGAAGAAAAAGCAGCTAATAACGACCAAAGCTCAGCGGCAAAAATACTTCTGGCTACAGTGAAGGGAGATGTGCATGACATTGGTAAGAATATAGTGGGAGTGGTATTGGCCTGTAACAACTTCGATATTGTAGACTTGGGTGTTATGGTGCCGGCCGAAAAAATTCTCGATGCTGCCGTTGAGCATAAAGTGGATGCTATAGGTTTGAGCGGGCTCATTACTCCATCACTCGATGAAATGGTGCACGTGGCAAAAGAAATGGAGAGAAGAGGCTTGCAGATTCCATTAATGATAGGTGGCGCCACTACAAGCCGTATTCATACTGCAGTAAAAATAGACCCTGTATATTCCGGTTCGGTAGTTCATGTTTTAGATGCTTCTAAATCGGTGCCGGTAGCCGGAGAACTTATTAGTAAGGAGACCTACCCAAGCATATACAGCCGGGTTAAAACAGAATACGCCAGGCTTAGAGATGATCATGCCAACCGCAAACAGGTCAAAAACTACATACCTTATGAGGAAGCACAGGCCAACAGGCTTCAAATCGATTGGACGGCAAAGAAATTTGTTCAACCAAAATTCATAGGGAATAAAACTTTCAATGATTATTCACTGGAAGAAATAGCTCAATACATTGATTGGACTCCTTTCTTCAGTACCTGGATGCTCAAAGGGAAGTTTCCAAGAATTCTTGAAGACAAAGTGGTGGGCAAAGAAGCGCGCAAGTTATATGATGATGCGCAGGAAATGATTAGAAAAGTAATTGCCAACAACCTGCTTTTTGCCAATGCCGTAGTGGGGCTTTATCCGGCCAATTCGGTAGGTGATGACATAGAAGTTTACACAAACGATTCACGATCTGAAGTGCTAAAAACCTTTCATATGCTCCGTCAGCAGGGTAAAAAGGGGAGTGGACTTCCTAATTTGTCACTGGCGGACTTTGTGGCTCCCAAGGGGCAAGGCAGCGACTATATGGGTGCTTTTGCCGTTACAGCCGGAATTGGTATTGAGCCATTGATTGAGCAGTATGAAAAGGACCATGACGACTATAACTCAATTATGATAAAAGCTGTGGCCGATCGTTTGGCCGAAGCTTTTGCAGAGTTGATGCATGCTAAAATCAGAAAAGAACTTTGGGGCTATGCTCCTCAGGAGGCTTTGAATAATGAAGAATTAATTCGAGAAAGCTATCAGGGTATTCGACCGGCACCTGGGTATCCGGCTTGTCCTGAACACACAGAAAAGGGGATACTCTTCGATTTACTGGAGGTTGAGAAAAACACCGGAATTAGTTTAACCGAGTCTTTTGCCATGTATCCTGCGGCCTCTGTTTCCGGATTCTATTTTATGCATGAGGAAGCCAAGTATTTTGGTTTGGGGAAAATTGAAAAAGACCAGGTAGAAAGCTATGCCTCTCGCAAAGGCTGGACCATTGAACAGGCTGAAAAATGGCTGGCTCCCAACTTGAGTTATGATGTGTAATGAGCCTGAAAACTACAAACTGACAAACGGATAACCGACACCCATGAAAGTCATAGAACATATTAAAAACGCCAAGGGCAAAACTCTCTTTAGTTTTGAGATTTTACCACCGGTAAAAGGAGAAAGTGTACAGAATATTTTCGATGCCATAGATCCGCTAATGGAGTTTAAACCGCCTTTTATAGATGTAACCTATCATAGGGAAGAGTACATGTATAAAAAGCGCGAAAATGGGCTTTTAGAGAGAGTTACTACCCGTAAGCGACCGGGAACTGTAGGTATTTGTGCGGCTATAATGAATAAGTATCATGTAGATGCCGTGCCCCATATTATTTGCGGAGGTTTTAATAAAGAAGAGACTGAAAACGCACTTATAGATCTGGATTTTCTGGGTATCGACAATGTATTGGTACTTAGGGGAGATGCCATAAAGTCAGAAGGTAGGTTTGTTCCCGATCCGGCAGGGCATTCTTATGCCAGCGAGCTACTCCAACAAGTGTTGGAACTCAATGAGGGCCGATATATGCATGAAGAGGTAAAACGAAATCCTACGAATTTCTGCATTGGAGTTGCAGGATATCCGGAAAAGCATTTTGAGGCGCCCAGCCTAAAATCGGATCTCAAATACCTGAAGAAAAAGGTAGACATGGGAGCCGATTATATTGTCACCCAGATGTTTTTCGATAATAAGAAGTATTTCGACTTTGTAGATAGATGCCGCCAAAATGGTATCGATGTGCCTATTATACCGGGTATTAAGCCAATAACCACTCTCAACCACATGAACATTCTACCCAGTATATTTCATGTAGACTTACCCGATGATTTGGTAGATGAACTAGATAAGTGTAAGGATAATGCTCAAGCCAGAGAAGTAGGCATTGCCTGGGCTATTCAACAATCTAAGGAACTAATGGAGGCAGGTGTGCCGGTGCTCCATTATTACACCATGAGCAAGAGCCAGGTAGTTAAGAGAATTGCCGAGGCTTTGTTTTAAAATGCCATTGAAAACTCCACATCATCAAAGTCTTTGTCCGTTACTCTGATGATGTGGATGGGCTTCTGCAACAGTCAGGTGTGTTGGTATTTCAACACTCTCAACAAAGAATTAACCTAGTACTTCTTCATGCTTTGCCTGTTCAATTCATTGTTGTAGAACCTCCAACTGGTTTCAAAATTCTTGCTAAGCTTTTCGTTGGTGAGTAAGGCGCGTACCATTTCAACAGGCATGGCATTTTCCCTCATTACAGCATCGTGAAACTCTTTGAGAGTCATTTTTCCGCTATCTACCAGTTCTCTTTTTAAAGCGTAAAACTGTTGGCCGCCAACCATATAGGCAATTTGATAGAGCGGCCCATAGCCTCCAGTAAACGATCTTCTTACTTCTCCTTCGGCATTGGCTCTTTCGTGCCCAACACGGTCTACCAAATAATCAATGCATTGCTGAGGAGTCCATTTGCCCAAATGATAGTTTAGAGAAAATATAATTCTTGCACAGCGATGCATTCGCCAAAACAACATTCCTATTCTATCTTCGGGTGAGCGTGGAAAGTCCATATCCCACAGCAGCAACTCCCAATAAAGAGCCCAGCCCTCTGTCCAGAAAGGAGTACCAAAAAAACGGTAAGATTTGTATCGGTTGTTCATGAAGCGTTGCATGTGGTGGCCGGCAATTAACTCATGGTGTACTGTGGAGCGCGAAAAGTGTGGGTTGTTACCGCGCATGCTCATGAGTTTATCTGCGTGCTCCATTTCATCGGTTGGGTAAGAGATCTGAAGCACTTCGCCACCCAGAAAAAACGGGCTGATTAATTGTCTCTCAGGGGGAATCATGGTCATTCGCCAAGTCTCTTCAGCTATGGAAGGAATTGAAATGAGATCGTTGTCTTTCAGAAATGCTACCGATTGGTCGTATAGTTCCAACATGGCTTCCGGTTGTTGCCCGGCCGGAACGAATGACATTTTTACCTTTTCCTGAGCAGCACGCCAGTCATCTCCAAAGCCCATCTCGCGCGATGCTTTTAGTAGTTCCTCATCGCACCAGGCAAATTCCTTCATGGCCATATCTACGAGTTCTTCCGGGGTGTAAGGAATCATTTCTTGTTTTAGTTGCCGAATGAGTTCTGTTCTGCCAATTGGGTTACCAATAATGCCGCTGCCATCGTCAGCTGGTTGAGTTTTAGGGTCTACTTTTGTCTGTATTAGCCTGGCATACTCGTTCAACTCTTTAGTTAGTTTTTCGTATGGTTTGCTAACCCACCAGCCAAACTGTGGGTCATAGCCATTGTAAAAGTCATATACACTTTTTAGGGCCTGAATATGCCCTCTTATGATGCCCTGGGCACGATCGGTTAGGTTTTTCGGAAAAAGGGTAGACCCTTTTTTCAGTTTAGAGGCGGTAGACTCCAGTTGTGTAGAAATGGTGTTGAGCTGATAGGCCACCTCTTCAGAGTTAAGGTGTTTTCCTCTTCTGCGCAATTTCTCAATGGCATAGATAGGCTCTGCAAATGCCACCCATTCCCGCACAGCATTATATTCTTTAGCTTCCTCTCGGAGTTGATACAGGTGGTCTTTTATGTAGTTATCAATCAAAATGTAATCTACCTGCCCACTTCTCGATAGCTTGTTGAAGTTGTAAGTCGATAGTTTTTGTGAGTAGTCGTTGAAAAATTGCTCAAAACGCTCTCTTCGTTCAGGAGAATTCCAAATGGCATAGAAGCGGGAGAGACTGCCGTAGTCTGCTCTTAATTGAGTGGCCAGGTCATAGAGTTCAGACACCTGCTGTTCGGTGTTCTGGGCATGAGCTGTATGGCTAACGCTAAGTATAACTAAAGCGAATACGGACAAAAAAAGTCGAAGAGTTTTCATGGTGTAACTGAGCATTGCGGTTTAACTAATCCATTAGGTTTTAATCTAAGCTAAATCATTTTTTTATAACGCACATGCCGAATTACACAGACGCACTTTTTACAGTGATGATGGTTTTAGTATCTAGCAAGCGAACCATTTACCGGAATGAGAGTTTTATAAACAAATGATCGTATGAAGAATATGAAGTCAATAAAAACTATACTTTTTTCGCTACTGCTGGTTGTTCTAGTATCGTGCAATGAGAGGTCTTCATCGGGTAACGATAGTGTTTCAGATATGGTAGGTCAGGAGGTGAGCTATAGTACGGAAACTACCGAAATGAAGGGCTACATAGCCTATAATAAAAGTTCTAAAGAAAGGCGACCGGGAGTTATAGTCGTTCATGAATGGTGGGGACACAATGAGTATGTGAGAAGTAGGGCCGATGAATTAGCCCGGCTAGGGTATGTGGCTCTGGCTGTGGATATGTATGGTGAAGGGAAGCAGGCCGAACATCCGGACGATGCAGGTAAATTTGCAGGAGAGGTAATGTCTAACCTGGAAGAAGCCAAAGCCCGGTTCGATGCGGCTTTGGCAACTCTAAAATCCAATCCCAATGTAGACCCCGACAGAATAGCCGCAATTGGTTACTGTTTTGGAGGGTCGGTCGTACTGAGCATGGCCAATGCAGGTTATAACCTGGATGCCGTTGCCGCATTTCATTCCGGTGTAGATTTACCCATAAAGCCTACTAAGGATATTAAAGCGAAGATTTTGGTAGCCAATGGGGCCGATGATCCTTTTGTTCCGGCAAGTTCAGTAGCTCGCTTCCGTGCCGCTATGGACTCTGTGGGTGCAGACTATAAGTATGTGGCTTATGATGGCGCTGTCCATGCCTTTACTAGCCCGGGTGCCAACGCCTTAGGTGAAAAATTCAACCTGCCACTGATGTATAATGAAGATGCGGATAAAGCCAGTTGGAATGAGCTAATGAGTTTGTTTAATGAAGTGTTTGACGAAGAGCGATAAACCTTTTTTGACTGCAATAGGCCTACAAGGTTAATGAACCGTGCCACAAACCAACTAGTGCCAATTGGATGAGTTAGCTGTCACTATGTTAAACCATATCTTTTAAGGCTTCAACAAAGCGGTCCAGCTCTTGGGTGGTAGTATATACATTGGGCGTTATTCTGCATCCATGCACACCGGCTCCATCAATGGCCACAGTCCAGATGTTATAGTTTTGCATAAGGCTTTTAGCCATATCTGAAGGTTTCATTTGTTTTATACCAACATTGGCGATGGCACAAGACCTGTCTTTGTCTTGAGGGGTGTTGAGCACTATGTTTTCAATACCCCTCACTTTTTCTACCCAGTAACTTTTTAAATACCTGAGTCGGGCTTCTTTTCGGGCAATCCCAATCATGTTGTGGTAGTCTATCGCATCTAGTATGGTCAGGTCAGTGGCCACCGGATGAGTACCTATGTGATTGAGTCGTTTTATGTCGCCAGGCTCTGTTTTTCCTTCGGCCATTAAGGGCCATATTTTATCGATCTTATCTTTTTTAACATATAGAAAGCCAGCGCCTAAGGGCACACTCATCCACTTATGCAGGCTGGTGCCATAGTAATCGCAGTCTAGCTCTTTCATGTCGAAGTCAATGTGTCCGAATGCATGAGCCCCATCCACCATTACTTCAACTCCCAGGCTATGAGCCATGTCGCAAATTTTACGAATGGGCAGAATATGACCGGTTATGTTAATCATGTGACAGACCATCAATAAGCGGGTTTTAGGTGTAATGGCCTTTCGATAAGCCTCTACAATCACCTCGTCTCGCGATGGGTTCATAGGTACATCAATGGCCTTAAGCACAATTCCCTGCCTGGCTTCTACTTGCTTGAACATGTTTAGCATGGCTCCATAGTCTTGATTAGCCATTACGGCCTCATCGCCTCTTTTCCATGGAAAACCCTGAATAATGGTGTCTAAAGACTCGGTGGTATTTCGTGTAATAATCAGTTCATCGTTATTACACTTGGCCAGCTGGGCCAGTGCCGCTGCCGATTTGGCTTTGTTGCGCCACTGGTCGGTACGCATGTAATAAGACGCATGGAGGTTGATATACCGAATTCTTTCGAGATAGCGCTCAAGGGTGGGTTGAGGCATCATGCAATAGTAGCCGTTTTCTAAGTTGATGTAGTCCGGCTTTAGCAGGTAGTCTTTTCTAATCTTACCCCAAAAATCTTCATTCTGTGCTAGCTCCTCAGCAGAGAATTTATCGTTTGATTCAACAAGTTGCCCAACTTCCTTATAGAAAGGCGTGGCAGCCAACGTTGTGCCTATCAGGTTTTTAAGAAAGGTACGCTTATCCATGCTTGGCAGATTAAGCAAGAAGATAAGGCTATTCATTCAGTGAGGCAAGGAGTTTTAACCGGAAGGAGGAGAGAGGCCACTCTAAACCTCATTGGTCGCTTAAACACGTTTTTAGCTCCAGACTTTAGAGTGGTCTCTTTGGCCGCTAGTCATTAACGGTCTAAATGGTTTAAACTGAGACGGACTAACTGGTAAATTTTGCCTTGTAGTCTGAAATGCTCTTTTTAATAATTTCTTTGGCCGTAAGCGCGTTTTGGAATTCTTCAACCTCAACAGTTTTATTCTCCAACTTTTTATAGTCTTCAAAAAAATTGCGAAGCTCTTTTATGAAATGCTCCGGGAGTTCACTGATGTCGTCAAAATGCTTTACCGACATGTCGTTATTGGCTACAGCAATAATTTTATCATCTTTTTCACCACCATCTAACATGCGCATTACTCCAATTACTTTGGCTTCAACCAGGCACATGGGCACAATAGAAATTTGGGAAAGCACAAGTATGTCTAGTGGGTCATTGTCATCGCAATATGTTTGAGGAATGAAACCATAGTTGTGAGGATAGTGCATGCTGGAGTAAATCACACGATCCATCTTTAGCAGTCCTGTATCTTTATCGAGCTCATATTTGGCTCTTGTGTTTTGTGGTATCTCAATAATGCCATTCACCACATCTGGCGCACTTTCTCCTACACTTACCTTGTGCCAGGGGTTATTCATATCAATCATTTTCAAACCTTTTGGCAAAGGTAAGTAATGCCCGAAAATTAGGTAGAAAGAAATGAAGTCTTTGACCGAAAGTTTACGGAGCTGGATGATAATGATGATGTACAAATCGGTTCCATCCTTTCTTGGTTTTGGATTCTACCACCCAATGAAATCCTTCCTTTTCATCAGGCCAATAGACCTGCCGGGCCAGTCCGGATGGCATTTGTGCTTCGAAACAGATGGCTTGTGGGTGGATGTCTTCAGCATTGGCCAAATAACCCTGAGCCTGCTTTCCGTCTGATTGAAATGACCAAAACCCGATGTTTTTCAGGGCTGTTGTACCAAAAAGAGTCAGGTCTTCGTAGTCTATTTCTGACGATTGCCAGTGGGCATTTAAGGCTATGTATTTACCTTTTAGTACTTTACTGAACGTTCTTGTGCAACGAAGCGCAGGCCTTTGTGCAGAGTGTTCTTCGGCTACCCACCGGCCGAGTAACGGCTCAAATAGTCCAAGTTTTCCCCTTCCTTTTTTCCAAGTCATAGTTCTACGGTTCTTCAGGCAAATTTGCCCGGGCAAGTATAGTTTCTTCTCATACTTTGGTATGAAAACAAGGGCCGGCAACCGTATTTTTTAGAATACAGCTTTAACCCGGCTTTTATTTATCCCATCTGTTCAGGCACTTGTGTGTGCTAAACTTTTGTTAAGCTAAAGATGTCTTTCCTTCTGTCTTTCAGGTTTTTAACACTTCCCACATTATGCAGTTCGGTGAGTAAGTCGAGGTCCACATCGGCAATCACTATGGTTTCTGCGTTGGGGGTGGCTTCTGCTTTTATTCCATTGGTTGGAAACTGAAAATCGCAAGGTGTAAAAACCATAGATTGGGCATATTGTATATCCATGTTGTGTACATTGGGCAAGTTGCCTACGCTACCGGCTATGGCTACATAGCACTCATTTTCAATGGCTCTGGCTTGCGCACAGTGCCTAACTCGTGAGTAGCCGTTTTGAGTATCAGTAAGAAACGGAACAAAGAGAATATCCATTCCTTCATCGGCCAGTAGACGAGGAAGCTCAGGAAACTCTACATCGTAGCAAATGAGAATACCTATTTTCCCGCAGTCTGTATCGAACGTTTTCAGGGTGTTTCCGCCTGTCATGGCCCATACTTTCTTTTCATCGGGGGTAGCGTGTAGTTTTTCGTAGCGATCTATTTTTCCGTCTCGTTTACAGAGGTAGCCCACGTTGTAGAGTTTGTCATCTACCACCTCCGGCATACTACCGGCTATAATATTGATGTTGTAGCTAATGGCCAGGTTAGAAAACTCTTCGACTATAGCAGGCGTAAATTCGGCCAGTTTTCGAATGGCCTCCGGCTCACTGAGGTGGTTAAATTCGGCCATAAGTGGGGCATTGAAAAACTCAGGAAACAGAGCGAAATCGCTCTTATATCCGCTTAGTGCATCGATAAAGTATTCTGCATTTTTAAGTAAATGTTCCAATCCATTGTATGGCCGCATTTGCCATTGTACAATACCTAGCCTTACAACCGTTTTGGTAATGGCGGCTTCTTTACTGGGCGTTTCGTAGTATATATTGTCCCAGCGAAGAAGTACGGCAAATTCATTGGAAGCTTCATCGCCTTCTAAATAGCCTTTTAGAATGCTTACAGGGTGAAAGTCGTTAGACAACTGAAAGTTGAGCACGGGATCGTGAACTTCTTTCTGGCGTACTTTCTCAATGTATTCTTTAGGTGTATACTCATCGGCATATTTGTGGTAGTTGGGAATACGGCCTCCAAACACTATACCTTTTAAGTTGAGTCTTTCGCAAAGGTCTTTGCGGTAGTCATACATCCTCCGTCCAATGCGCATACCTCTGAATTCGGCCTTAATAAAAACCTCTATGCCGTAGAGTAAGTCGCCTTTAGTACTGTGGGTACTGAAGGTGTAGTTTCCGGTTATTTGCCTGAAGGTATGCTGATGCTTGAATTTTTTAGACTCCACCAAAATCGATAGGGCACAACCCGCAATGTCGCCATTAACTTTCACCACAATTTGGCCTTCAGGAAATTTATCGAGAAGCGACTGAATGTGATGCTCTTTCCAGTAGGCATCGGGCATACTGGAGTATGCGTTGATCATTGCTTCTTTGAGCTCCTGATAGTCTTCTATCTTAAGGTATGATAACTCTATGTTTTGAAAGGTCTTATTGTCCATGCAGCTAATATCTATAGTAAATTGATTTTTCAATAGTGAATTGAACGGCTCTCGAAAATATTTTTTAGAACCATCGGGCAATGCCATTACGATAAAAAAATAAGCACGTTGCCATGCTCATATAACTGCGACTGCCCTGTATTGTTGGTGAAAGAGTAGTGGGCATAAAAAAACCGGCTCAAGGTCTTTCTATACTATAGAACTGACACTTGAGCCGGTTGAGTGGAAGGCTTAAGCTGTACTTAGCGCTTATCCATTCCTACATAAGGCCTTTGGTTGGCACCGGTGTACACCTGGCGTGGTCTTCCAATTGGTTCTTTGTTTTCTCTCATTTCTTTCCACTGAGCAATCCAGCCGGGTAGTCTACCCATGGCAAACATTACAGTAAACATATCGGTAGGAATACCCAACGCTCTGTAGATAATGCCTGAGTAGAAGTCTACGTTCGGATAAAGCTTTCTTTCTACGAAGTAAGGGTCGTTCAATGCCTCTTCTTCAAGGCCTTTAGCAATATCCAACACCGGATCTTTCACTCCAAGTTTGGCCAAAACATCATCGGCAGCCTTTTTAATAATCTTAGCTCGCGGGTCAAAGTTTTTATATACTCTATGACCAAAGCCCATAAGACGGAACGGATCGTTTTTGTCTTTAGCCTTAGCCATCCATTTTTTAGTATCACCGCCATCTTTTCTAATGTTCTCCAACATTTCAATTACAGCCTGATTGGCACCTCCATGAAGCGGCCCCCATAATGCATTGATTCCGGCAGAAATTGAAGCATACATACTGGCATGAGAAGATCCAACAACTCGCACGGTTGAGGTAGAGCAGTTTTGCTCATGGTCTGCATGCAATATTAATAGCTTGTCAAGAGCATTGGCTACTACAGGGTCTACCTCATACTCTTCGGCAGGAGTAGCAAACATCATTTTAAGGAAGTTGGCTGTGTAATTCAGGTTATTGTCCGGGTAGTTCACCGGATGACCGATCTGATTTTTATAAGACCAAGCCGCAAAAGTTGGCATTTTTGCAATCAGCCTGATAATACTCATATCTACTTCGGTAGCCGAACGATTCGGATCTAACGAGGCAGGGTAGAAGGCTGTTTGAGCACATACTAATGAAGAAAGTACTCCCATTGGGTGTGCTGTAGACGGAAAGCCTTCCAAAATTTTCTTAACATCTTCATGCACCAGGGTGTGCATGGTAATATCGCTCACAAACTTATCGTAGGTTGCTTTGTCTGGCAGCTCGCCATAGATGAGCAAATAAGCCACCTCCAGGAAGTTCGACTTTTCAGCCAACTCTTCAATTGAATAACCTCTATATCTCAGAATACCTTTTTCGCCATCGAGAAATGTAATGGCACTGGTTGTTGAACCTGTATTTTTAAAGCCGGGGTCGATAGTTATTACACCACTTTCTCCCCTTAAGGAAGAAATATCGATTGCTTTCTCATTTTCGGTTCCTTCTATAACCGGAAGTTCGTAGGACTTTCCGTCAATTCTTAATTCTGCAGTATTTGACATCGTTTAGATTGTGTTAACTTTTGTAGGTTTTCAATCGCGCGAGCGAATTTACTCTAATAAACAATGAAAAAAAATTCTTGTTCTGTCGTTGGGCAATATTTTAATTATTGCCCAGAATGAGTGGCAAACCGTCTTTTCCCTGACCGATCACAACTATTTTGGCATTTGTCGATTCTGCCAGTTTTAATGTGGCTTCAATGCCTCTCATCCTAAGTAAGTTTGGTGTTAAGCTGCTATTGACAATTTTGTTGGCCTGAGCTTCTCCTTCTGCTGCAATACGCTTTCTTTCGGCCTCACTTTTTTCTTTGTCTAACCTAAACTGATAGGCCAGTGCTTCTTGCTCTTGCTGCAATTTGTTTTCAATGGCTTGTTTGATTTTATCCGGTAAATTAATGGATCGGATAAGCAGGGTGGTCATTTCAATATTGTTGGTTTCATTGCCCAACACTTCGGCTGTTTCATTACGAATGGCCGCCTCCACTTCAGGGCGTTTGGTAGAATAAATTTCTTCGGCCGAGTATCGACCCATTACCTGCCGAACGGTGGAACGTACCTCAGGCACAACCAGCGTATTGATGTAGTCAAGTCTGAAACGCTCATAGATGTGTCCAATTTTATCGAACTTAGGGTTAAAGCGTACGGAGACATCTACTTTAATGCTCAAACCATTTTTATCCAGCACATCCATTGTTTCTTCTCTCTTGCTTTCGGCTACATCGAAAACAATAAGGTCGTTCCAGGGGGCTTTCATGTGAAACCCAGGGGCTATTACGTTTTCTTTGTCTAAGCCTCCCGAAAACTTCTTGAACAATACGGCCCGTTCATTGGCCTGTATGGTGTAGAAAATACTGGAAGATAGCCCTACCACAACAATAAGGGCAATAACTGAAATAACAATGATGGGAAGAAGTCTTCTATTATCCATTGGTTTGGGGTTTAGTGTTGAAAAATGAACCTGTTAGTACAAGCCAGAATATGGGCAAATAGTTTAGCCGATTTTCTGCAGGTTCTTCTCTATTTCGTTCAGAATGTCATGAGCCACTCGCAAGGCTTTGTATCCGTCTTCAATGGTCACAATGGGTACGGAATCTTCTATTATGGCTCTATGGAAACTGGCTAGCTCTTCTCGAATAGCATTGGATGGATGTACCTTGGGGTTCTCGAAGATAATCTCCTTCTTACCCTTTTCTTCACCCAAATCCAACACCATTGAAAACGGGCCTTCATTTCCGGTAGCTTCCTGCATTCGCACAATCTCGGAGCTTTTCTCCAGAAAATCTACGGCCACATAAGCGTCTTTCTGAAAAAATCTTGATTTGCGCATGTTCTTCACTGCTATGCGGCTGGTGGTAAGGTTGGCTACACATCCGTTAGCAAACTCCAGTCGGGCATTGGCAATATCGGGCGTATCGGCTACTACGTTTACGCCACTGGCCGATATCTTTTCTACTGCTGCCCCCACTGACTTGAGAATGATATCGATGTCGTGAATCATCAGATCCAGTACTACCGGTACATCGAGTCCTCTGGGATTGAACTGGGCCAATCGGTGAGATTCGATGAACATAGGCTGCTTTAGGAATGGTTTCGCTGCCACAAAAGCGGGGTTGAATCGCTCTACGTGGCCAACCTGAATTTTAAGTTTCAGTTCATCTTTTAGGGCAATAAGCTGTTCGGCTTCTTGAAGGGTGTTGGTAACGGGCTTCTCTATAAATACATGCTTTCCGGCTTTCAGTGCCTTTTCGGCACACTCAAAGTGCGAAAGAGTAGGGGTAACTATATCGATTACATCGACCGCTTCAATGAGCGATTCGATAGTTTCAAATGCCTTTATTCCATGTTCTTGGGCTACAGCCCTGGCATTGTCAGGTTGGGCATCGTAAAAACCAACAAGTTGGTACTCTGAAATATCTTTAATGCATTTGATGTGAATTTTGCCGAGATGACCGGCACCGAGAACCCCAATTTTGAGCATGAATGGTGTTTTTTAGCTGTGCGGCAAAGGTACTCTCTTAAGTTAAAAGTTCAAGGTTTGGGGCAAAGTTCGTTGTTCATAGCTCATGGTTTATGGGACAATCTTCCCGGAGAATGATGAACGCTTTTTGCGCTAAGCTCAATTGTCTTCGATCTTATGGTACAGGTTGAACCATTGGCGTTCCAAAACCTCAAACAGCCAGTTCTTTTCTTGGGCATATTGTCTGTTGAAAAGATAGTTGCTGTAAATGTGCATATAACGACCCCGGTCTAAATCTATTTTTACGGGTTTCTTTCGCCTCGATTTAATCAGCAATTGGCTGTTCATATTATAAATGAAGTAGGTCTTATGGTTTTTATAAATGTGTATTTCATACGGTATTTGCTCATCATAATAGTAATAAGATTGATGACCGGGAGTCTCAAAGTAGCAGAGGGGTTCTCCCGATTTTAAATCGAATACAAAGTGTTGAGAAGGTTTAAATCCAAACGTGGCAATCAGCCACTTACCGTCATTTACCAGGGTATAGTCATTGAACAAACCGAGTTTTACGGAGTCAGGTACAGGTACTGATTTCACGAACCGATACCCTACAATTTCCTGACCATTTAGGTTTGTTACAACCATAAGCAGGCTCATAAACATGGTACAGACTATTCCTTTCATAAGCTGTAGCCGAGGGTGTTTTTGTGGGGCAGAGTCCAAGTAGGCTGTTCTATTTGGGATTCTCAAATGAAGGATCCTGTTCATAAATATTGATTTGAAAATGAAGACAGAAGGTTCAGAGTTCATGGCTTCTGTAGCCATGAACCCCAAACTTCATTAAGTTATTTAGGCTTTTTCTCCGGCCCACTCAGGTTATTGATCAAAATGGGTTCTCCAAAACCAAGCTGCTTCATGCGATTTAACTGCGTTTTAGCATCACCAACTACCAGCCAAATCATTTGATCTTCGTTGAGATACCTTCGTGAAAGTTCTTTGATCTTCTCTACTGTCATGCCCTGAACAACCTCTTCTCTTTCTTTCACATAGTCATATGGTAGTCCAAGTTCACTGATGTTTTCAAGCATGTTCAGTTTTGCTCCTGCTGTTTCAAAGGCCCGGGCATTACTTTTAATTAAAAAGCCTTTGGTGGTCTCAAGGTCTTTGTCGCTAAAGGTTGAGCCGTAGTTGCTTAGAATCTCTTTAACTAATTGCGTAGACTCAAGTGTTACATTTGTTCGCACTCCACTGGAAATGGTAAAAGTACCATCTGTTTTGTTGCCTGAGAAACCAGATCTAATGCCATAGGTATAGCCTTTGCCTTCTCTCAGTTCTTGAGTAAGTCTTGAAGCAAAGCCACCTCCACCAAGAATGTAATTCATAACCACTGCGGGATAGTAATCTTCATCGGTGGCCGGCATGGAAGGATAGCCAATGGTAAGTACCGATTGTTTGGCATCGGGAACATCGAAGAAATAGACCTGCGATTTTTCCGGTGCAGAAGGTTTAGGAAGTTCGGGTAATACCACACTCTTAGCTTTCCAGCGAGATTCCAAACCCTTGAGCGATGCGACCAGGTCTTGTTGGGAGATGTCTCCGACCACATGGAACCTGGCTACTGAAGGAGAAATAAAAGAAGCATAATATGTCTTTAAGTCTTCTATCGTCAGATTATTCACTGTTTCAATAGTGCCTAATCGGTTTTGTGCGCGGATGTCGTTTTTGCCATAAATGAGAATGTCGTAGGCATTGGAGGCAATGGCATTTGGGTTGGCCTCTTGCTGTCTTATTTGACTTATGGTACGTTGTTTGGCAAGTTCAAACTCGGTCGTATCCCAGCGCGGCTCAAGCAATATTTCTTCCATAAGGGCCAGGGTAGCTTCATAGTTTCTGGCCAGTGTGTTAGCAGAAATTCTTATGCTTTCTTTTCCTGCATACACGCCAATAGAAGCCCCCAACTGGTCGATGGCCTCTTCCAGTTTTTCAGGGGTCTTGTTTTTTGTGCCTTTGGTCATAAGAGCAGCCATGAGATTGGCAGCTCCCAGTTTATCCATGCTTTCCAGTAGCTGCCCTCCATCTATCACCATGTTAATTTGAACCAGAGGAACTTCATTGTTCTCAATGCCATATACCTTTAGCCCATTATTGAGGCTAGTTTCATAAACTTCCGGAATCTGAACTTGTGGTGCCGGTCCGTAGGGTGGCTCTACAGTTCGGTCGAAAGATGATGAGGTTCTTTCATAACTGGCCTGAATGGAGGCATCGAAGGTTTCTTCCGCTCCTTGAACAATTTGCTCTTCCACTACCTGTGCCTGAACAGAGTTTTCCAGGGCCAAAGACTTCTGTCCTTTAGGTACAAAGCTGGTGGCAATGTAGTTTTTGTCTTTGATATACTTTTGGTACACTCGCATTACATCGGCCGTGGTTACCGCCAATATGTTTTCAATATCCTTTTTAATAAACCCGGGGTCGTTGGCAAAAATATTGTATTGAGCTAGCTGAAAGCCCTTGCCAAGTACACTGCTTAGGCTATTGTAAAAGCCTGTTTCTTGTCCGGCTTTTATTCGGGCAAGGTCTTTCTCTGTAATTCCTTCGTTTTCAAAGCGCACAAAGGCTTCGTTAATAGCTTCTGCTACTATATCCAGGTCGGTATCGGCATAGGCTCGAACGGAAAGCTGGAGTTGCCCGGCTAGCTCAGAAGTTCTGTTGTACATCTGTACGGAAGCGGTTAGTTTCTTGTCTTGAACCAGCACTTGGTTGAATGGAGCTTTTTTGCCAGAGGCCAGATATTGAGTGAGTACATCCAGCGCATAGCTGTCTGGGTGGTATTGCTCCACGGTAGGCCAGGTATAGGTGAGCTCCGGCAGTCTGGCAAAATTATCTTCATGGTACAGCTTTTTAGTGGCAGCTACCACACCGGGCCTTGGCTTTAGAGGTTCTATTTCTTCTCCTCTGGGAATTTCATCGAAGTATTTCTTCACCCATTCTTTGGCCTGTTCGGTATCAAAATCGCCCGAAACCACCAGGGTTACATTGTTCGGTACGTACCATTTTCGAAAGAACTCTTTCACATCGGCTAAGGTGGCCGCTTGCAGGTCTTCTAAAGAACCTATTACCTGCCAGTTGTAAGGATGGTCGGCAGGGTAGAGGTTTTTGTCTATAACATAGCTGGTATGGCCATAGGGGCGGTTGTCATTACTTTGACGTTTTTCGTTTTTTACCACTTGTTTTTCTTTGGCTAAAACGGGTTCAGTTACAGTGTTGATAAACCATCCCAGCTTATCGGCTTCGGCCCAAAGCATTTTTTCAAGGGCATCATTGGGAACGGTTTGAAAGTAGTTGGTGCGATCTCGTGAGGTGGAGCCGTTGGCTCCGGAACCACCCACCCGCGCACTTAGCTTGTCGAGCCCGCCTTTACCAAGGTTTTCCGATTCGAGAAATAACAGGTGTTCAAATAAATGGGCAAATCCGGTTCGGCCTTCTTTTTCGCGAGCCGAACCCACGTGGGCAGTCAGTGCTACAGCCACTACCGGGTCTGAACGGTCTACATGAAACACAACATCTAGTCCGTTGTCCAGCTCGAACTTTTCATAGGCTACATTGAAATCGGCTTTTGCCGATTCTTTTTGCTGCTGACAAGCCATAAGGGCAAAGAGCATCAAAAAAAGGGTGAGTAATTTTTTCATAGGTATACTTTCTATTGGCTAATTACCCATTTTGAACAGATTAATCAAGCAGTTATGATATGAGGCGTTCCTGGCATACAGGCAGTTGGTTTTTCCATTTGATATTTGCCGACAAAGCCTGAACTTGCCGCCACGAAATTGGACGATGAAGTATTACATCATTGCAGGAGAGGCTTCTGGCGACATGCATGCGGCCAACATGATGAAGGCCTTAAAAAAGCTTGATACGAACGCTTATTTTAGGGTTTGGGGCGGAGACCGTATGGCCAAAGAGGCTCAGGAGTTGGCCAAGCACATTAGAGAAACTTCCTTTATGGGTATTTTCAAAGTGCTCTGGAATATTCGCACCATAAAGCAAAACTTTAGATTCTGCGAGGCCGATATTCGCAACTTTCAACCGGATGTACTCATTCTTATTGATAATTCCGGTTTTAACCTCAGAATTGCCAAGTATGTAAAAGAAAGTGGTTTTAATACCAAAGTGTTCTATTACATTTTACCTCAGGCCTGGGCTTGGAAGCGCAAAAGGGTACACACTATTCATCAGTGGACCGACAGAATTTTCTCTATCCTTCCCTTTGAACCGGATTTTTATAAATCATATGGCTACGACATTGACTTTGTTGGGCACCCCATTATGGATGCTTTGGCCCAAAAGGAGTCACATCTATTAAGCCGAAAAGAATTTTTATCTGCTCATCAATTGGCCGATAGACCACTGGTAGCACTTTTGCCGGGCAGCCGAAAGCAGGAAATTATTGGCAAGCTACCTCGTATGTTAAAGGTAATTCCCCATTTTCCTGATTATGAATTTGTAGTGGCCGGCTCTGAAACCATTGATTTATCCCTTTACGAAAAGTACACCGAGGGCAGGTTAAAGGTGGTTTTTGGGGCCACCTATGACATTCTCCATCATGCATCGGCAGCCTTAGTTACTTCGGGTACAGCCACCCTGGAAACAGCACTGCTCGGTGTACCACAAGTGGTTTGTTATAAACCGGGTTGGCTAACATATAAGTTGCTCAAGCGCATTGTAAGTATCAAATACATTTGCCTGGTAAATCTTATTCTGGATAAGATGGCGGTTCAGGAACTTATTGAAGGCGATCTGAACGAACAGCGATTGGTAAACGAGTTGAAGCTTCTTTTTGATGAGGACAATAGGCAAAGAATACTCGCGGACTATGCCTCTCTTAAGACCAAACTAGGTGGAACTGGTGCCTCTGAACGTGTGGCACAGCTTATGTTCAATGAGTTGAAATATCAGGCCGCGGAATGATTTTGTATTCAGCGGCCCGGATATGGTTTTATTGAGCCGGAAAACCCGGACTAGCCATAACTTCTTTTATCTGCTCGATGTGCCTTCGGGTATGGGCCGAAAGGAACAGTACCGCCTGATAACCGTCTATGATTCCAAAGGGCAGGCTGGCATACTGATGTCTCATGGCATTGTTTGCTTCTTCAAAAGCTGCGATGTGACTCTTTCGGCTTTTTTGGAATAGTTCCAGAGCTTCTAAAGGTGCGACTTTAAGCTGAGAGGGCTCGAAGGCTTCATTGGTCTTTACTTTATTTGCTCTCGACTCTATGGCCGCTATGAGTTGCTCATCGGTCATTACTACCTCATCACGCCTGTCGGCTTTTGGCTCCGAAGCCCAGGCGGTGGCTACAAAGTAATTCCAAATATTATCTTCAGTAAGGGCAATGTGCTTAATGCATTCGGCAATAGACCATGCACTTTTATCGGGTTTGTAATTGAGCTGTGCATCAGATAGCCCTTTGGCTAGCCGAGATAGGGCGCTCTGTGTACTCTTTAGATGCTTTAGCGCCAGTTGCCGCTCTTCCTTGTTAATGTGTTGGGCCGATACTGACATGCAGACCCAGCACAAAACAACACTGATGGTTAAAAATGATCTTTTCATAAGGGTATAAATTAACTTGTTCTATACCCATCACGATTGGCCGCCTGAAAATGGGACAAAGGCCGATCAAAATTCTACTCACTATCTACACAGTCGTTGCGCTTGTAGTCCGTAATATGCCTTTCTTTTACCTCCTCGTGAATATCGGCAATGGTTACTAATAGGCCAGTTTCTTCAACGCCTCCAAAATCGGGATTGAAGGCAGTGCCAAAAGTCATCATGGTAGAGGACAGGTTCATGTAGATGTTAATGAGAGGGGGGATCCACTCACCACGGTCTTTCAAAAGCTTATGGAGAACTTTAAACCCATCGCTAAAAGGAATATCTTCTTGAAAGTATTCTTTGAAAACACGGTTATCGAATCCGGCAAATAGCTCCGTTTTAGGTGTACAAAGCTTCTGGTGATCGGGGAAATAGTGAGCCATGAATGCCAGTAGAATATCTCTGGCTTCGCTGTTATAGTTACGATACATGGTTACCTTGCCAAAGAAGTACTTTATTTCCGGATAGTTGGTAATGAGAGCTCCCAGGCCATCCCAAATGTTGGCCAGAGCAAATACGCCTTTTCTGGGGTTTACAGAAGGCTGATATTCCGGTTGTACCCAAGACCTGCCCAGCTCTATTGAAACGGGCAGATACTCTTCTTTCATTTGTTTGGAGAAATCAAAGTAGTGAGCTGTAGAGAGCTCAAACTCTCCGGTTTGAGGGTTCAGGGCCCTTGGTCCGGTAATAAAGCGGTAACCTCCGATTATCTCCTGATCTTCTCGGTTGTAGACAATCAGCTGTTCGTAGCAACGCTCATTGGTATCATACTCATCAATGTCAATTTCATGACCTGTTCCGCCACCGGCAGCTCTGAAAGAAACCTCTCTGAGCCTGCCAATTTCTCGCATAGTGTGCGGAGAATTATGATGATTGACAATGTAAATTTCATTGTTACCCTTGTGAGTGCACTGCACGAACCTTTCCCTGGTCAACTCATCTTCGATGAGCTCGCGTTCTACCGGAGGAATGATTTCTTTCTGTACCTTACTTTGCTTCATACGAGTCGTTTAAGACTGTCTTAATTGATAAACCCTTTCTTTTGTCCATGCGGCCCACTCTTTTTCCGACTTACTGTTGTCGAATGTATCTGGGGCGATGGGTTCACCAATAATGATGTCCATTTTTGTTCCTTTTTGCTTGAATAGCTCATCTACTAAAAAGAACATTTCAATATTTAGTTTTATGCCAAGTGCCTTACGGATGTTGGCCAGTCGATAAAACCGGTTGGTCAATCTCCCTTCAATATACACCGGAATGACCGGCTTTTTATACTTTTTTGCTTTGGAAACGAAGGTTTTCTTCCACTCCAAATCTCTAATTATACCTTGTTGTTTACGGCTCACCAGTCCGGCCGGAAAAATGAAGGTGGCACTGGAATCAGCAAATTGTTTTTCTACCTCCTGCAAAGAGCGAATGGCATTTTTTCCCACCTTATTTACCCCAATAAATCGTTCTTTAAGGTTTTCTACACTCAGCAAAAAGTCATTGACAATAAACCGAATATCCGGTCTAACGTCATTGACTGACGATACAAAAGCCACGGCATCGAAGCCCCCCAGAGGGTGGTTGCTCACAAATATGCAGCTTTGTGGAGGTGCGATTACATTCTCCTTTCCTTTGAGGTTGAGCTGTATGCCAAACTCTTCCATGGTCGCCTTACAGAACTCATAGGCACTGGCACCTTTCTGCTTAACCATAAAGGCATTTATCTCATCCTGATGAATGATTTTTTCAATGTAACGAATGATGAAACCGGGAAGCCACTTGACCAGCGAAGGGTTTTTACTGGCAATTAGCTTGCGAACATCAATGAACTTATCCATGGTTGAGTGACTCATCGAACAACCGCAAGTATAAGGCCATTTGGATGACATTTCAAAACAGAGTCAAAACTTGTATGTGCCTACATGAATAGTGCAAATAATGCAGGGAAGATTATTAAATCTGCCAATTCTTTTGTGGGGCGCTGTATGGAGGCATTTTCAATTTTTGTAACATGCAGTATGATCAGCAAAAATATTGAAGAGAAATTTCGGCTCATTACAGACTATTGGAAGCCCGGAATTGTAGCCGAGCTAAATGGTCAGTTGGTAAAACTGGCCAAGCTGAAGGGGGCTTTTGTATGGCATAGCCATGCGCATGAAGACGAACTGTTTTACGTACATAAGGGTACTTTGTATATGGAGTTTCGCGATAAAACAGAGGTGGTGCACCCAGGCGAAATAATAGTGGTGCCGAAAGGAGTGGAGCATAACCCTTATACCAGGGACGATGAGGAAGTTTGGGTAATGCTGTTTGAACCTGCTGCTACACTTCATACAGGCGAAGTAACTCATGAAAAGACGGACAATAATCAACAATGGATTTAGAATCTGTTTGAAAATGAATAACTTAGGTTAGTGTATGGCAACAATAAAGTTTACCTCTAATCTTAAACGCTTTTATCCGGATTTACGGCCTATTGAAGCGAATTGCAGCAATGTAAGAGAAGCCGTTGAACTTATTGAGAGTGAGTATGAAGGGCTGAAAGACTACATTGTGGATGAGCGAGGAAGACTGCGAAAACATGTCAATATTTTTATAGGCAACCAACTCATTAAAGACAGAGAAAAACTCTCTGATGCACTTAAAGCCAGTGATGAGCTTTATGTAATGCAGGCACTTTCGGGTGGTTAAAACTCATAACTAAAAAGATCCATGGCAGATAAAAACATTCTTCTCGTAGGTTCAAGAAAAGGGCTTATGGTATACCAAAGAGCTAAAGGCTCGCAAGAGTGGAAACATACCGATACCCACTTTCTGGGTATTCCGGTGAGTTTAGCAGCCATAGACGCGCATACCGGTTATTGGTGGGCTATGCTAGATCACGGACACTGGGGTTGTAAACTGCACCGCTCGGCCGATGGAAAAGTGTGGGAAGAGCTGGAAGCACCCAAATATCCGGAAGGTGAAGAAGTGAAAGATGGTGTACCGGCCACCACGCGCTATCTCTGGGCTTTTAGCCCCGGTGCAAAGAGCGAACCCGGAACAATATATATTGGAACAGAGCCCGGAGGGCTTTTTAAGAGTACCAATAATGGAGACAGTTTTGAGTTGGTTCGTGCCTTATGGGATCATCCAAGCAGGAAAGATCAATGGTTTGGTGGGGGAAGAGATTACCCCGGCATACACTCCATTTTGGTAAACCCTGAAAATCCGGACCACCTCTATGTGTCCATAAGTTGTGCGGGTACCTTCGAAACCACCGATGGAGGTAAAAGCTGGGAGCCAAGAAACAAAGGGCTAAAGGCAGATTTCTTGCCCGATCCAAATTCTGAAATAGGTCAAGACCCGCATTTGGTGGAGTGGTGCATGGCCAACAGGCAGGTTATGTGGCAGCAAAACCACTGCGGAATTTACCGTTCGGCCGATGGAGGTAAGAACTGGGCTGATATTAGTGAGGCTAATGGTCCGGCTAATTTTGGGTTTGCTATTGCGGCAAGTGAAACCAATCCGCAAAGAGCTTGGGTAGTGCCGGGTGTGAGTGATATGCTAAGAGTGGCCATTGATGGGGCACTCTGTGTGTGCCGTACAGACGATGGTGGAGCCACATGGAAAGCCTTTAGAAAGGGGCTTCCGCAAGAATCGGCCTATGACATTGTGTACAGGCATGCGCTGGATGTGGCCGGTAATACACTGGCTTTTGGTACCACCACAGGCAACCTCTATTTATCTGCCGATGACGGGGAGTCCTGGGAAGTTTTGAGTCATAATTTACCCATGATTCATTCGGTGGCATTTTGCTGATTTACAAGTAGTTTAGATTGTTTGGGAGTGATGGAATAAATATTCTGGTTTACAGTAAGTTCCCATTTATTACTCCTACCTTTGCGACCTCATTTTAAATAATACCTTTTTGTCAAATTTTAAATCATTAGGCCTATCTCCAAAACTATGTGAAGTGTTGGATCAGTTGGGTTTTGAACAACCAACACCTATTCAGGAACAGGCCATTCCACAATTATTATCGAATAATCCTACCGACTTTATTGGTCTTGCACAAACCGGAACGGGAAAAACAGCCGCTTTTGGTCTTCCGCTCATCGATTTGATAGACCTTGAAGACGATAGTACACAGGCCATTGTAATGGCACCTACCCGTGAATTGGGTCAGCAAACGGCCAAGCAGTTACAAAGCTTTGTGGCCAACCAAAGAAAACTAAACGTAGAAGTTGTTTACGGAGGAGTAGATATATCTAAACAAATCAGGGCCCTTAAAAAGCCCGTTCAAATTGTTGTGGCCACTCCGGGCCGATTGATCGACTTGATTGAGCGTAGGGCAGTGTCATTAGATGCTGTTCGTTATGTAGTGCTCGATGAGGCCGATGAAATGCTCAATATGGGCTTTAAGGAAGATATAGATCGAATTATTTCATATACTCAAGACGACCGGTCTATATGGTTGTTTTCGGCTACAATGCCACAAGAAATCAGGCGGATTGTAGACAAATACATGAACACGCCCATCGAAGTTGCGGTGAATACACACCAGAAGAGCAACCTGGATATTGCCCATCAGTATGCCATTACCAAAACGGCCAACAAACTGGCGGCTATTAGAAGGTTTTTAGACATTCAGCCCGATATGCGAGGCATAATGTTTTGCCGCACCAAAAGAGAAACCCAAGAGTTTGCCGATGCCTTCTCTAACATGGGGTATGGTGTTGAAGCCTTGCATGGCGATTTGTCGCAAGGGCAGCGCGATGCGGTAATGAAACGTTTTAAGGCACGTTCCATGCAGTTACTCATTGCTACCGATGTGGCGGCAAGAGGGATAGACGTAAACGACCTTACGCATGTAATTCACCATAGCTTACCTGATCAATTAGAGAGTTACACTCACCGTAGCGGGCGCACGGGCCGAGCGGGTAGAAAAGGAATTTCGCTGGCTTTTATTAACCCCAGAGAAGGCAGGAAGATAAAGGAACTGGAAAACAAGCTCGGAGTAAAGTTTGAGTTGGTTGAGGTGCCTAATAAAAACGACCTCAAATACAGCCGTATTAACCATTGGGCTAATCTTATCTTAAAAACTAAGGTAGATGAAGAAGTGAATGACCTGATGGCTCACCTGAATGAAGACCTTCTGGGCTTGAGCAAGAATGATTTGCTCAAAAGATTATTGTCTCTGCAGCTAGATCACCTGGCGGTTGACAATGGTACCAATTTTGACGAACCGGACGATCTGAACGAGGTTCAAGGCAAAAGAGAAGATAGAGGAGGGGCGGTGGTTAATCGCGATGGCTCTCAGCGTTTCTTTATAAATGTGGGAGACATTGATGGAGCCACAAAAGCCGACTTGGTACATTTCTTAGTAGACGTATCAGGTTACGATAAGGGGGCATTCAAAGAGGTAGAGGTGAAGAAGAACTGTAGCTTCTTTTATCTGGATCCGGTTTTGGGCAAAGACATTTCTTCTAAATTCAGAGGGATTAGCGTCAACGGGCGCGCAATACGGGTAAATGAAGATACTGATGGTCCTCCGAGAGATTCTAAAAAACAGAAGAACAGAAATAGGGAGTTTGGTTTTGAGAAACGAAACCGTAGAAAGGAGAGAGCCCGTCCGCCAAGAAAGGGCAGAAGAAGGTAATTTCTCTTACCGTTGACAGGAGTTTCTGTCTTTTGTAATTTCATTCTCCAAATTTAAACAGACAGTTTATGGGAAAAGGAGATAGAAAAACCAGAAGAGGCAAAATTGCCATGGGAACTTTTGGCAACACTAGGCCAAGAAAGCCCAAAACAAATACAACTACCACCAAAGCGAGCTCTGAAAAGAGCAAGAAGTCAGCAACCAAAGCCTGACGGGTAGAAAAAATAAGAGGCTGTTTTCTACGAATCTAATGGTATAGATTCAAAGGAAACAGCCTCTTTATAGTTTTAGCCCTTTTGTTTTAAAAAAGCACTCAGAGCTTATTTCAAACCGGCAATTAACTTCTGGTTTAACCTCACATAATCTGGGTTTCCACCTTCTTCGGCCAACTTCATGGACTCCTGAGCCGCTGCTTTTGCCTCAGTGTTTTTGCCAAGTCGGGCGAGTAGTTTGGCTTTCAGATGAATTACCCAGTATTGTTTTTGGCCAGAGCCTTCAATAGCCTTGTTGACCCACTCAAGGGCTTGTTGAGCATCGCGTTCGGTGTCGTAGTAGTAACCGGCTGCCTGAAAATAAACTCCCGGATTTTGAGGACTACCATCAATAACCTGACTTTTAATTTGGGCCATCACCTTTGCGTCTACATCACTCTCAATTTTGAACATGGCCTTGGTGTGTTCCCATTTCATGTTCAGATAAGCAGAGTTCATGGTAAAGTCCGAAAAACTTATGGTAAAGGTTTCATAATGACTGCTAGGGTGTTTTACAGGTACCTTAAAGCGCAACAAATCATCTTTTGAGTCATAACCCAATGAGCCCCACCAGGTAAGGTTTTTACTCAGAATAATGGTTGCTTCTTCTTCTGTAAATATGGTATATAAGGCATACTCACCAGCAGGAACCGGGTTTCCTTCTAGCTTTACGTCTTCGCTAAACGATATTTTGGTCGATGCATTGGCACCGGTTCTCCATACTTCGTTGTAGGGTATGAGTTCACCGGCCACTTTACGGCCTTTGGCACTAGGGCGTGAGTAAACCACTTTAACTTCGGATAGCCCAACGGTTCCTTTCAGTTCAAAGGTAGGGCTGGCGGCTGGCATTTGAATCTGGGCATAGCCAAGTGTTGCCACCATCAAAGCAATTGCACTAAGTATAATTCTTTTCATAAGGTTTAGTTTTGAGTATGTGAATTTATAAAAAAAGCTTCCATTCGTTGAATAGAAGCTTTGAGTTGTTTTTGGGACTTCGATTAGTTGGTTACTTCAATCGGAAATTTCACCGAAGTATTGCCCCAGGCCAGTTCAATGGTGGCTTTGTTTTTATTGTTCTTGTCAAAATCCTGCATCATAATGTAAAAGGTCTCGACAGAGTTGGCAGTTTTAGTAGCCTTGGCTTTGAAACGGATAACATCTTGCGACTCATCGTAGTTAGTGCCCCACACTTTGGCCTTGTTAATGATAATGGTCCATTCATTGTCGCCCGGAATGCTGTACATAGAATACTCACCAGCCGGCAGTTTTTGTCCGCCAATGGTTACCTCTTTGCTAAAACTAATTTTGGTGTTGGCATTAGCTCCAGTTCTCCAAACTTGTCCTTTAGGAGCCAGGGTTTCCAGCGATCTACCGTCAAGGCTTGGTCGGGAATACACCAGGGTCATTTCCGTATTACCAATCATTTGCGAAACTGTGGTAGTGGGGCTGGCAGCTGGTCCGCGTTGTGCCAGCACAACATTAGCGCTAAAAATAAAAAGTAGGGTAGCTAAAGCAATAAATCCTTTTTTCATTGTTGTTCGGTTTTTTTAATTCAACAAGTTAAACTCATTTGAGCGAATTTAGTTGCTTTGTGTCAGCTATGAAGCTTCAAAAAAGTTTTTATCTGCGCGAAAATGTTGTCCAGGTGGCAAAAGAAGTTCTGGGAAAAACAGTACATACCTGCGTCAACGGATACCATACTTCTGCGATCATTACAGAAGTAGAAGCCTATAGCGGTAGGAATGACAAGGCCTGCCACGCCAACAATGGAGTGAGAACCAAACGCACGGAAATTATGTACGCCCGGGGAGGTGTTGCCTATGTATACCTGTGTTATGGCATACACCATTTGTTTAACATAGTTACCAACGGTCGTAACAAGGCCGATGCGGTGTTGGTAAGGGCTGTTCAACCGGTTGAAGGCATAGAAACTATGCTGAAGCGTAGACAGAAAGTAGCGGTGGATAAAAGCCTTTGCTCGGGTCCCGGCACGCTCAGTCAGGCCTTGGGTATACACACCCGGGAGCATTACGGTCTATCGTTGCTCAGTGAGCGCATTTGGCTCGAAGATGCTCCATGCCTCAAAGAACATGAAATAGTAACCAGTACCAGAGTAGGGGTAGATTATGCCGAAGAAGATGCCCTCAAACCCTGGAGATTTTATATAAAAGACAATCCATGGATCAGCAGAAAATAGACGTACTACTCTCCATTAAGGTATGGGATCCTAAGCCTTGGGTAGAAGGCCTTTCTCAATCTACTTATATAAACCAAGTGCACTTATGGCCCACTGAGGCCGATTTAAGCCAGGTCTCAGGTCTGTTTGTGTGGAAACCTTTAGATGAAGGAGTGGTGCAAAAACTACCTAACCTAAAGTGGGTCAGCTCACTGGGGGCTGGTGTAGACCACCTGGTTAACGACCAACAAATACCCAGCGACATACCTGTTACCAGAATAGTAGATCCGTTTCTAACCCGCGATATGACCAACTATTGTATAATGGGGGTGCTTATGCATCAACGTAGTATGCAAGCACACTGGCAAAACCAACAGAAAGCAATTTGGAACAGGTTGTCTTACAGTTCATTGAAGGTAGGAGTTTTGGGCTTGGGAGAGTTGGGAGGACATTGTGCTAGCACTCTTGCACAATTGGGTTTTGAAGTTTTGGGCTACAGCAGAACACCTAAACAACTCCCTGGTGTTCAGTGCTTTAATGGTAGTGAACTCAAGCAGTTTTTAGCTCCGCTAGATGTGCTCATTAATCTTTTGCCGGTTACACCACACACCGTAGATATTTTGAACTTAGACCTTTTTGAACAGCTCAAAGAAGGTGCTTTCCTTATCAATGTGGCAAGGGGAAACCATCTGGTGGAGAATGATCTGCTGCTCGCTCTCGATTCCGGCAGACTTTCCGGAGCACTGCTTGATGTATTTAGGGAAGAGCCTTTGCCTTCAGGACATCCGTTTTGGAAACATCCGAAAATCAGAATTACACCGCACGTAGCTAGTGTAACCACTCCACAGTCGGCCATGCAACTGGTTTTGGAAAATACAAAGCGTTTAATAGAAGGGAGAGATTTGCTGCACAAGGTAAATCGGGAGGCCGGTTATTAGCTTTCAGGAAGCTTTCTGAACGTTTCAATTCACATTTTCGACAGTTAATGATCAACCGTATGTATTTCATTTGCAATAGTGAAACATATATATTTCATTTACTATTGTGAAAGTAATAACTCCGGCAACAGAATATGAAATGGTCAATCAGAATTCAAAAGGTCAGTAGTTTTCTCTTTTTATTCGTTATTTCCACCACCTGCCTGGCACAGAAACACGCTTTAGATGCTTCAGATATAAAAGAATATACCCGTTACTTTACTTTAAATGATGGTTTTGAAGGAGAGGGAGCAGAGCTTATTAAAGAAGAATTAGCATCGAGTCAATTTGTTTTGTTTGGTGAGCTTCACAATTCGCAGCAGTCGGCTCTTTTCTTCAATGAGCTGCTGAAGATTGCAGCAAAGCACCGTTACAATACGCTGATAGCTGAAGTAGGGCCGTTTACCGCAGAAGTTTTAATGAAATTGTCTGAAGTGCCTGAAGAGACTACAGGCAATCTTAGGCAACTCTACCAACGGTACAATAGCAAGAATAACAGATATCCGATCCCCTTTTTCAAAGGAAAGGAAGATGCGACTTTTCTGACAACTGCCAGAAAATTGAATTTCGATGTATGGGGAATAGATCAGGAATTTGCACTTGCCTTTCCTATGCTTTTCGACCAATTGGCAGGTCTCTATACGGGTGCAGATAAAGGAACTGTCAATAATGCTCTGGAGGACTCTAAAAAGGCCTGGAACAAAATCAGTGAAAAGCATCGAAGTTGTGAGTCTTTAGAAAACGCCACAATAGCAGGCTTTTTCAGTTTGTTCAGTTCTAGTAATGCCAAGGCACAGGAGTTGATTACGGCCATTAGAAAGTCCTGGCAAATCTATTGTCATTACGAAAATGGCGAGTATGGAAAAAACAATACCACACGAATCGCCTATATGAAAGAAAACCTTGAAAGGAAGTTGGAAGAAGCCCGGCAAGGAGACCAATATCCGAAAGTGCTTATAAAAATGGGCAGCTACCATACTACAAAAGTGAAAAGTCCAATCGGTTATAAAGATGTTGGTCACTGGGTAGATAGTCTGGCCAGTGAATTAGGTTCAAAATCAATGCATATCAGGTTTATGAGGCGTTATTGGCAAGGTAAAGACCAATTTAAATCGAAAAGCTACGCACCTGTTCAACTCTTTATGACTGTTGGTTTGCCAGACCAGTGGGCGCTTATAGACTTGAGGCCGATCAGAAGAAAAATAGCATCGGGTATCTGGACAGCAAAGCAATCTGAAATAAACGAAATATTTAACCATGACTTAATGCTCATTGCCCCAAAAGATCAATGGGTTGAAAACAACTTTTAATATGACCAGAACAAATATTGGTGAGTTTGAAGAAGTGGTGCTGCTTATAGTGGCCATACTTCATGAAAATGCCTATGGTGTCAGTGTGATGGAAGAAATTGAAAACCAAACAGGCCGAAAGATCAATATCTCTGCGGTACATTCGGCTCTGGATAGGCTGGAGTCGAAGGGCTTTCTCAAATCTGAAGTTGGAGGTGCAACAGCAGAAAGAGGAGGAAGGAGAAAGCGCTTTTTCAGAATTACGGTAGCGGGTCAGCAGACCCTTGATGCCATCCGTGAGCAGCGAAATCGTCTGCATGATCAAATACCAAATCTAGGTCTAAAGTATGTCGGCATTTAAACAGGAACCACCTCAGTGGGCTTTACGACTGCTGCGGTTTTATTGTAAGCCAAGAGCGTTGGAAATTATAGAAGGAGACGCCTATGAGCTTTTTTATAAGCGGGCTGCCACCGAAGGTCTAAAAGCAGCCAGGCGAAAGTTTTCGTGGGACGTGTTCAGGTTTTTTCGCTTTCGTTACATCAAAGGTCTGGAAGATTTTAACTCATTAAACAACATTGCTATGTTCAAAAACTATCTCAAAATATCGATCAGAAGCTTGCTTAAGCAAAAGTTTTACAGCTTCATTAACATCAGCGGACTGGCTCTTGGTCTTGCCGCTTGTTTGCTCATTGTACTCTACATAAGCCACGAACTCAGCTACGACAAGTATCATAAAGACATAGACCGAGTGTATAGAGTGGCCAATGGCCAATCGGGCAATTGGACACCCGCCAGGCTGGGCGCACAAATGAAGGCCGATTTTCCGGAGGTTGAAGAAGTGGCCCGTATCAATGGGCCTTTTAGCCAAACATTTAAGGTTGGTGACAAAATTTTCAGGGAGGAGAGAGGTTTTAGTGCCGACTCCACTTTCCATAAAATATTCACCGTGGAGTTTGTTGAAGGCCGTGCTGAAGGTGCCTTGAACAAACCGAACACGATAGTGCTTACTCAGTCGTTAGCCAACAAGTTTTTTGACTACGGACAAGCTTTGGGTCAGATAATTTATATTGATGGTGAAGCAACAATGGTTACGGGAGTGGTGGCCGATCCGCCAAAGAATACCCACTTCTATTACAATTACATATTGAGCTACCCACATGATTTTTGGGTAACCGTGGGTAACTGGACGGGTAATGCCTTTTTTACCTATGCCAAGCTAACCGAGCAAGCTACTCCAGAACAAGTGCATGCCAAAATTCCCGATTTTGTCAGAGAGCATGTGGGACCTGCGCTAATCAAGTACTCAGGTCATGCAACCTATGATGATTTTTTGGCTGCAGGGGGAAAGAAGTCATTTACTTTTATTCCCATGAAGGATTTGCACTTGCATTATCCTCATTTGGCTCTCGGGTCTAGTGGCAGCATAGACAATGTGTATATATTTTCAGCGGTGGCCTTGTTTATACTGCTTATTGCCTGCATTAATTTTATGAATTTGAGTACGGCACGGTCGGCCATGAGAAGCAAAGAAGTGGGCATGCGCAAGGTATTGGGCTCATTGCGCGGACAGCTCGTAGGTCAGTTTATGACCGAATCCGTTTTGGTTTGCCTCCTTTCATCGGTTTTGGCTTTACTCATTGCTTCTCTGGGGCTTGATGGTTTCAACCAACTGGCCAATAGAGACTTTGAACATGCTCAACTTTTCGAGGTAGCCACGCTGGCTAAACTGTTTGCCCTTATGATTGTGGTTGGACTCATGGCCGGTTCTTACCCGGCCCTGGTTTTGTCTTCTTTTCAACCCATTAAGGCCCTTAAAGGTGAGGCACAGGCCCGTGGTAAGGGTGGTGTTTTGCTTCGAAAAGGTCTGGTGGCATTTCAGTTTGCCATCTCCATATTCCTAATGGTGAGCACGGTGGTTGTGTTTTCACAGTTGCAGTTTCTCAAAAAACAAGACCTGGGGTTTGATGCCGAACAAGTACTTGTGGTTAAGAATGTATCCAGGCTTGGAGAGAAGGCTCAGGTAATGACTCAGCGTTTGGAGCAGGTGCCAACGGTACAATCCGTAAGCCTTTCCAGTCAATATCCCTCCGAATGGATTTCCGATTGGGGCTATCAGACCCTGGAAGATAATCCGAGAAGCTACAGTTTCATTAATATGTTTGCTACGGCCGGTTTTCTGGAAACCATGAACATAGAGCTGCTCAAAGGCCGCAATTTTAACCGACAATTAGTGTCAGATACCTCTAATATACTCATCAATGAGGCGGCTGCCCGGTGGCTGGGATGGGAAGACCCCATTGGAAAAAAGCTTTCCCGAGGTAATGGCGAAGACTACACTATAATTGGTGTGATGAAGGATTTTAATTTCAACAGTCTCAAGCGTGGAATCAGTCCCTTTGTGCTTAGACTGATGACAGACGATGGGCATGCCGAAGGAGGCTGGTATGCAGGCAACTACCTTGCCCTAAAGGTTTCGGGTAACTTCCAGGAAACGGTGAGTTCAGTAGAAGATATTTGGAAAGAAACCATTGCCGATGAGCCCTTTGAATATGTCTTTTTAGACGACTCTTTTAATGCACTGTATGAAGAAGAAGAAAGGTTTGGACAATTGTTTACAGCTTCTTCGGGGCTGGCCATAGCCATCGCTTGTCTGGGTTTGTTTGCCTTGGCAGCATTTACTCTTCAGCGTAGGTTCAAGGAAATTGCCGTACGGAAGGTTTTGGGAGCTTCAGTAAAAAGCCTGACGCTTATGGTGATCCGTAATTTTACTTTTCTGGTGTTTATTGGGGCTGTAATAGCCATTCCTACGGCTTATTTAGTAATGAAAGGCTGGTTGGCGGATTTTGCCTATCAAATGAACCTTAACAATCCTCTTATTTGGCTGTTGCCGGCTCTTTTTGTAGCAGTAATTGCATGGCTGACGGTTGGTTTTCAGTCCGTGAAAACCGCCATGAGCAATCCGGTAAAGGCACTACGCAGCGAATAGCCGATAATGGAAAAGAGACTGTTATGACTCTTGACTCTGCTCTGCCATTAAGGGTATGGTGCAGTTCGCTTCATAGCAGTCTCTTTAAATAACTCTTAGTGGTTTTCTAGTTTTCGCCAGGAGGAGTGATCATAATATGCGCTCTGTAAAGCCCGGGAAACATTACCCACGGATGCCCTTTACCGTTGGGGCTAATGGGCAGTCCGGTCGATTCAGCTGTGGCCAATGGGGTATATATAACGTACCGAAACTGACCGCCTTCAAGGCTATTCGTTTCCGGATTGTAGCGCGCATTCTCTCCATAGTAAATGGCCAAGGTAGATCCGTAGTTTGGCTTCTGAAGGCTTCCGTTTTTCATTTCATCTTCTCGGATCTGTAAAATTTCTCCACGGTTTTTGCCTTCGGCCCGCAAGGCTCTGCCTCGGGCCATAAAAGGCTCCACATCTACAGGGTAACTCACCACCTCAAAGCCGGGACTATTGGGGTCGTCTGCCCGAACAATGAAATTGTTGGTTCCTTTTCTTAGGGTTATCATTTCGCCTTTTTCGTTAAAGCCATAAACATGGGCTCCATCTCTTACGGCTGCCGGGGCAGCTAAAACAGCCGATTTAATCTGATCTTCTTTGCTCATTTGCTGTGCCGCAAGGCTGCCCGACATTAAGGCAAAGAAGCTGGCTAGTAAAATTTTCTTCATTTGGTTTGTGTTGGTTAAGTGTTGGTTGTAGCTATTCATTGCTACGCATATCTAAAGGTAGCCAATAGCTTACACACTTTGCATACGGTGAGTAGTGCGAGTGGTTTAACCTTTTCTTTTAAGCACCTTGGTCTTGGTGAAATTGCTAAAGTCTCTAAAACCCTCTTTAGTAAAAACTGACTTTATCACCTTCCATCGTGTTAAGGGTTCTTGTTTGGGTTTTTCTGCAGAAGGAGTTGGTGCAGAGGGCCTTTCCATAGGCTTACCGGTGCCAGGCGAATAACCCACCAATTCGTTTGACCTGTTAAAACTCTTTTTAGACCTTTCTATATAACCTAATTTTTCTTCAATAAGCCCTTTGTTGTTTAAGGTTATGGCATCGTCAGGGTCAAGCTCCAAAGCCTTTTCATAATCGGCTAAGGCTTCCTTACTTTGCCCAATACGATCTTTGAAAAAAGCTCTGGAAGACCAGCGATAAGGGTTTTGTGGTTCTAGTTTCAGAGCCAAATCGAATTGAGTCAGAGCCTCATCGTTTCGGTTGTTGAGGTGCAGAGCTACTGCAAAATCACTAATGAAGGTGGCATTTTCCGGATGCAGTTCAACGAGTCGTTTAAAGTCGGAGAGGGCCTCAGTCAATTGTTCGTTTTTAGAAAGTGCGCGAGCACGATTGTATAGTGCAGCGACATGATTAGGGTTCTGGTTTAAGGCCTGATTGAACAATTCAATGGCTTTTTTGAAATCATTTGATCGGCAGGCTTCAATTCCTTTCTCAACTATCGATTCGATCATTTTGGGGCTTTTTGCAAATATAAACACCTCATAAAAGTCTTGGTTCGATTTCCCTTGAAAATAGAATGGAGGTTGTATATTTGACTTCTGATCATGGCAGTGACTCCCGACCAGATTTTAAGCGATTTGAAAGCCGGAAAATATGCTCCGGTTTATTTTTTACAGGGGGAAGAACCCTACTATATCGATCAGATATCTGATTACATCGAAGACCATTGTTTGGCCGAAGCCGAAAAAGGCTTCAATCAAACCATTATGTATGGAAAAGATGTGGCTATGAGCCAGGTGCTTACAGCGGCAAGGCGTTTTCCTATGATGGCCGAACGACAGGTGGTGATTGTTAAAGAAGCCAAGGATATTCAGGATATTAACAAAGAGGAAGGGCAGAGCCTGCTCATAAATTATCTCGATAACCCTGTGCCGAGTACCGTCCTTGTGTTTGCTCATAAACACAAAAAAGTGGATGGGCGAAAACCTCTGGCAAAGGCTCTTTCTAAAAAGGCTTTGCTGCTCACCACTACCAAGTTGCGAGACTATGAGGTGCCTAAGTGGATTGAGGGCTTTGCCAAAGAAAAGGGTTTCAATATTGGTTATCAGTCGGTGCAAATGCTGGCCGAATACCTGGGCAATAATCTGGAGCGTCTTAGCAACGAAGTCAACAAAATTGCCATTAATTTAAAGCCGGGAGAGGAAATAACTCCGGCCCACATTCAAAAGTATGTGGGTATCAATAAAGACTACAATGTGTTTGAGCTCCAAAAAGCTATCTCTACTGGCGATGTGCTTAAGGCCAACCGCATAGTGAATTATTTTTCAGCCAATATCAGGGCTAATTCCATTATTCCAATGATAGCCGTGTTATACAGCTATTATACCAAGCTATTGCTGCTTCATAGTGCCAAAGATAAATCGGACAGTGGCCTTGCACGTGCCATGGGGCTTCCTCCTTTTGTGGTAAAGGAGTATAAAGTAGCGGCCAACAGGTATCCTCTTCAGAAAGTAATGCAATGTATTTCGCACCTGAGAGAGGCAGACCTTAGGTCTAAAGGAGTAGACTCCGGCTCTATGCCCGAAGAGGAGATTTTAAGAGAATTGGTGTTCAAACTTATGCATTGAATTGTTCTATGGAGCGCAACAATATTCAACCAACAAAAGAGTTTAGGAATAAAGTGAGCAAATACAAATTGATGAGGAACGTACTAACGCTTGTTACCATCAGCCTTGTAACGCTCGGGTCATTAAAAGCTCAAAGTACTTTACACCAAAACAGCGACAACAAATACTATCGGTTTGGACTGGAGTTGCTGGATAAGGAAAAGTACAGTGCTGCCCGTGAGCAGTTCGAAAGGTATTTATTGGTAGGATCTGATGAAATTAAAAAGGCCGATGCAGAGTACTATGTCGCCCTTTGTGCCCTAAACCTGAACAATGCAGATGGGCCGCAGCTTATTTCTGAGTTTGTGAAGAAACGGCCCAGCCACCCGAAAGCTTCCAAAGCCTACTACAATTTGGGGGTAAATGCTTTTAAGGTAAAAGATTACCAAACCGCTAATAAATATCTCAAACTGGCCAATCTGAATGCACTCAACGATCAGGAGAGAGCAGAGACTTATTTTAAAATTGCCTATTCAGCCTTTAGCCTCAACCGAAAAGAAGAATCCATAGAATACTTCGATTTGGCCAAGCGCGAAAACGGAGATTTTCAAGCCGATGCGAACTACTATTCGGGCTTTCTGGCTTATGCCGATGCGGAATACGATAAGGCCATTGTAGACCTTCGTAAGGCTGAAGAAAGTGAAAAGTATAAGTATCGCGTACCGATTATGATCACCAGCTCATACTTTAAGCAAAAGCGATACGGAGAAGTACTGGCCTATGTGGGTAAGTTTAAAAATGTAGACGAGGAGCGCAAGCGAATGGATTACCTCTATCAACTGTATCAGTTGGCAGGAGAGTCGGCATTTGCTGAAGCCCGCTATGATGAAGCTTTGGAATTTTATGGCTTATACCGCAAGCTGGCAGCTCAAAGCATTAGTAATGAAACACTCTATCGTATAGCCTATGCCAACTTTGCTGTGGGTAATGCCGAACCGGCCATTGAAGACTTTAAGCGGGTGGCTTTAAAAGAAGACACTCTTGCGCAATACGCCTCATATTATCTGGGGCAGCTTTACGTAGAACAGAGCAACTATGTATTTGCCACTTCTGCGTTCGACAAAGCCAGCAAACTGCCTTTCAATAAGGAAATTCAGGAAGAATCGGCCTTTAATGTAGCCAAAGTCAATTTCGAATCGAAAAATTATTCTCAGGCTATTACCTCTCTTGACCGATTCATCAATCAATATCCTACCTCACAATACATTCCTGAAGCCAACAACCTTTTGTCTGAGGCTTTTCTGAATACAAGCGATTTTACCCGGGCCATAACCTTTATTGAACGCATTAAGAACAAGAGCCCTAGAATTCAGGCCGCATACCAGAAAGTGACTTTTTATAAAGGAACAGAGTACTTCAACAGTGCCAACTACACCAATGCAGTGCAATTATTCGATAAGTCTTTGACTTACCGAATAGATAGTGATTTGGAAACTGCTGCTCTATTTTGGAAGGCAGAAGCTCTGGCCACTGCTCGAAACTATACCAATGCCATAGACGCTTACCAGCAAGTATTCAGAACCCGTAACCGAGACTCTGAATATTACTTAAAGGCCAACTATGGTATTGCGTATGCCTATTACAATACGCGCGACTACCCCAATGCCCGTATCTATTTTAAGCGCTATGTAGATGCCCTGGAAGGTGCACAAAGCAAATTGAACTATGATGATGCACTTTTAAGGTTGGCCGATTGCTACTACGTAGATAAGGCTTATGCCACGGCCATATCGTACTACCAGAAAGCCATAGATACCAACAACCCGAACATTGACTATGCCTATTTCCAAAAAGGAGTGGTTAAAGATTTTCAGGATAAGAGCGATGAGGCCATAGAAGCTCTTGATGTAGTGATCAACAGGTATAGCCGTTCCAGATACTACGATGACGCCATTTATAAGAAGGCGCAAATTCAACTGGAAAACAGGGAGTATAGGGCTTCCATTCAAGGATTCAGTCGCATAATCGATCGGTTGGAGCAAAGCCCCTTTATTCCCTATGCCTATGAAAGCAGGGCTTTGGCATACTTCAACCTAAATGAATTGGAAAAGGCAGAGGAAGACTATAAAACCATATTGGATAAGTACGTTACCAGTAGAGTGGCCAACTCCGCACTTTTGGGCTTGCAGAATACCCTTAAACTCAACGATAAAGTATTGGAGTTCGATCAGTACCTGGCCAAATACAAAAGTGCAAACCCAGACAATCAGGCTCTTGAAAACATAGAGCTGGAGTCTGCCAAAAACCTGTATTTCGGTCAGCAATACAATGCTGCTATTGGAGCGTTTGAAGACTATGAAAAGAATTATGCAGGAAGCCCACTAAGGCATCAGGCTAAGTTTTATAGGGCCGAGTCTTACTACCGCCTTAACAACACTGATAAAGCACTGGAATTGTATTACGAGTTGGATCGCGAAGCCCAGGTGACTGACATAGATGTGGTTTTCCAAAGAATAGGAGAGCTGCAATTGAAAGCCGGAGACTTTGGCGAAGCGGCCAATTACTACAGTAAACTGGAGAAAATAGCCATTTCCAAGCGTCAGGAAAACGATGCGTGGGCGGGGCTTTTGGAGGCCCATTTCAATTTGGGACAATACGACCAGATGAGAACCTATGCCCGAAACATTATAACCAAAGGCAACATTAGTCAAGACCAGGTCAATAAAGCTCAGTTATACCTGGCTAAGGCCTCCTATATTGAGGGTAACTTTAATGTAGCCATCGATGAACTTCTCTCCACCATTAATACTGCTAAGAATAAGTATGGGGCAGAAGCCCAGTTTTTACTCGGTAAAATTTTCTATCAGCAAGGGCAATACCAACAGTCATTGACTACTCTTTTTGAGTTTAATGAGAATTTTTCCGATCACGAAGAATGGCTGGGTAAGGCCTTTTTGTTAATTGCCGATAACTACATTGCCCTCAATGAGTTATTCCAGGCCAAGGCCACCGTAAACTCCATCATTGAATATTCCGAAGTGGTTGAAGTGGTAGAAGAGGCCAGAAAAAAATTAAGTGAAATAGAAAAGATGGAAGAAGCCTTGCGCCAGAAAGAAATAAAAGGCGATAGCACTCGAATGGACTCAACTCAGGTGAAGAAAGGAGGCAACAATGAATAAGCTAATTAAAGCGACATGGGTTGCAGGCTTTTTGTGCCTGGCTTTGCCTGCAGTTGCTCAACAAGGACAGGGCAGCCAACTGGAAGAAGCAGAGATTGTTATTCGGAAAGATCGAAGAATTACTTTGCCACCGGCCACACGGAATTTCGAGAAAATACCTCAATTGCCGGTTAGTGAAACTGATACCAAGCAAGAGTATACTTTCAAGCGTTTCAGTTACAGGCTGAGCCCCTTAGAACCGACTTTCAGAACCGTAAATTTTCAAGGTAATGAGCGCATTTCTGAGCTCACCAGCAACTTCTTAAAACTAGGCTATGGCAATTATCAAACGCCTTATTTAGAAGGTTATCTGGGGTCTAAGCGTCAAGAGTCTTATCTGTTTAATCTGTACGTGAGACACCTGTCATCTAAAAACGGTCCAGTATTCGATGAAAACTCAGGGGAAGGAAGAACTGAGGCCGCCATTGGAGCCAAGTACTTTAGCAATGTAAACAAGGTGTCTGGCTCTATGAACTATAGCAATCATAAGGTTCATTTTTATGGTTATAATCCGGTGTTGAACTATGAAGCCGGTCAAATAGAGCAGAAATTTACTCGCTTCTCTACCAACGTGCTTATAGAGAATGCCAACAAAGAGCAGAATTTCGACTATCACTTTAAAACCGACTGGATTTTCTTTAAAGACAACTTCGATGCACGTGAAAACAAGTTTAACTTCGATGTAGGTGGCTTTTATATTATAAATGACGACCTACGATTGAGTGCCGACTTATTGGCCACACTCTCCAAACGTCAGGATTTACAGGAAGACAACCGTAGTTACCTCAACTTCAGGCCCAGAGTCAACTATCAAACCAATGGCTTTACCTTCAAAGCCGGGTTCAATCTGGCCGGAGACAATGGCTACAACAAGGGATTGCATTTCTACCCAACCATTAAAGCCGATTATGCGCTTAGTTCGGGTTTTAGAATTTATGCCGGAATCGATGGCGATATTGAGTTTAACTCTGTAGAATCTTCAGTTAATGAGAATCCGTTTCTCATGGCCAATTTCGACCTGAGAAATACTGAAAAGAAGAGTGAGTATTTTGGAGGTCTGGACTTTGAGCTTTTTGAAGGATTTACCCTTAGCTCAGGATTTAGCTACGCCTCGCTCAACAACCTCCAGTTTTTTACCAACGGATCGGATTCCACACGTTTTGAGATTCTCTATGAAGATGGAACCACCCGAAGACTCAATGTATTTTCGGCCATTAATTTTGAGAACACAGGAAAAGTGAGAAGCTCGCTTCGCTTTGATTATTTTAATTACGCATTGGCCAGCTTAGAGGAAGCCTGGCATAAGCCCAATTTTAAAACAGCCTTCAATACTACCATTTTCCCAATTAAGAAGCTCACAGTCACCACAGACCTTTATTACTTGGCAGGACTAATGGCTTTGAACAGGGAAACGGCCCAGACTTTTGAGCTCGATGATATAATTGACCTGAATTTGGGTGGAAGGTATGAGATAAATGAACGATTTGGCGTATTTTTGCAGATAAACAACCTGTTCGGCAAAGAATACGAGAGGTATCTCAACTATCCATCGCGTGGTATTCAATTCTTAGGTGGATTATCAGTGGCTTTCTAGTCTTACTCTCTGCCCGTTTTTGTATAGCCTTTATTTTACTAATTTGTAAATTCATCTTTCAACCGAATTCAAATGGCAGCAAAAAAGAAAAGCGACTCATCTAAAGAAGAAGATAAAGCAAAAAAAACCGGAAGGAAACGAGGTGCTAAGCCATCGCCCAAGCCCAAAAAAGAAGAAACTCCTAAAGAACCGGAGGTTACAGACGATGACTTTGGCTTAGACGATATTGAACTTGAGCCAGTAGATGAAACTTCTGATGAGCCGGTAGCCACCGGTTTGGTAGAAGACCCTGTGGCCGATATTGAGCCGGAGGAAGAGTCGGTAGAACCTACCAAAGAACCGGAGCCAACTGAGGAAACCAAAAAAGAAGAACCCGAACCCTTTGTGTTCAACACTGATGAGAAAGAAGCCAAGCCTCAGGAAAACTCTTCTGAGCCAAGCTCAAAAGCAGGGAAGGAGGAGAAGAAGGAAAATAACAACGGTATTATTGTCCTCATTGTCATCCTAATACTGGTAATAGCTGCTGCCGCCTATTACTTTTTGGTATTTAAGAAAAAGAATGTGGAGCTAGAGCCTGTGAAGACCGAACAGCCTCAAAATACACCACCACAACAGGAGCCCGAGCCAGAGCCTGAACCAGAGCCAGAGCCGGTAAAACCAAAAGCAGAACTATTCACAATTTCAGCGCCTGAAGGCCGTTTCTATGTTGTGGTCGGAAGTTTTTATGACGAAGATCTTGCGGAAGATAAAGCCAAAGCTATAGTGGCCTCAGGAACAAGTGCTTACTTACTCAACCCTACAGGTCAACTTAAATTTCATAGAGTAGGAATAGCACAGTCTGCAACTATGGCTGAAGCCGAACAAAAGAGAACAGAGTTAGTATCAACTTTCGGAGAAAATATCTGGGTACTGAAATATTAAAATGGTGATATTATTGCAACAACTAGCCGCTGGAGATACTACATCTGTTGGCGGAGGAGAAGATAGTGTTCTTTTCTTTTTTGAATTATTGTTAAAGGGTGGTTTTTGGCTCATACCACTAGTCATTCTTTGGTTCATGGCCATTTACATTTTCTTTGAACGGTTAAGAAACCTCAACAGGGCCTCCAAAACTCCTTTTGAGTTCATGGATAAAATAAAAGACCTGGTAGTAAATGGCGATGTGAACGGTGCCAAGTTGCTTTGTGCACAGACCGATTCGCCCATAGCCAAAATGATTGAAAAAGGAATTCATAGAATTGGGTCACCTTTAAAAACCATCGAAGCCTCCATAGAAAATGTGGGTAAAATAGAAGTGTACAAGCTTGAGAAGAACCTCTCGCTGCTGGCAACCATTTCTGGTGCTGCTCCTATGATAGGTTTTTTGGGTACCGTTTCCGGTATGATTCAGGCCTTTATAGCCATAGCGCAAGAAGAAGGTTCTGTGAGTCCTAAGTTACTTTCTACAGGTATTTATGAAGCCATGGTGACCACTGCAGCTGGTTTGGTGGTAGGTATTATTGCTTATTTGGGCTACAATTACCTTGTTTCTAAGGTACAGAAAGCCATTCACTACATGGAGTACACTTCCATAGATTTTATTGACTTGCTACAAGAGCCCCAGTAATATGGATATAAAGTCAAAACATAAAGTAGAGTCGTCTTTTAGCATGTCTTCAATGACAGATATTGTTTTTCTGTTATTGATTTTCTTCATGCTCACAGCCTCCTTTATTACCCCCTCTGGCTTGCCGGTGAATTTGCCTACAGCAGCATCTTCAACCATATCGATGCAGAAGAACAGTTTAACCATTAGTGCCGATTTACGTTACTTTCTGAACGATCAGGAGGTAACTCCTGAAACACTAGAACGAGAACTTATGCGTTTAACAGGAGGGCAGGAAGGAACCCTAAGTTTGAATATTGATGCAGCGGTACCTACCGGACACACAGCAAGAGTAGCCGGCATTGCTGCAAAGCTCAAGCAAAAAACCGTGTTGGTAACACGACCTGAATAATAGAGTTATGTCAGATCAGGAAAAAAAAGACAAACGATTTAGCATAGTAGTGTCGGCTATTATTCATAGTTCGTTGATAGCACTATTCCTGATTTTAGTGGCTTGGAGGGCTCCCGATCCACCGCTTCCTGAATATGGTATAGAATTGAATTTGGGTTTTCAAGAAGCAGGTAGTGGCGATATAGAACGCAACAACAAGGCTGAAATTGAAGAAACCGAAAATGATACTCCTCCCGATGCTGAGTCAGATACTGATAACTCTGAAACAGAAGAAACTGAGCAGCAGGTAGAGCAGAAGACCGAAAAAGCAGAAGTAAAGCAAACTCCTCAAGAGCAACCCAAGACTACACCGGTAACAGAAAATCCCAAAGAGGCTCCCCCCGTAGAACAAACCGTTAAAGAAACAGTAACCAGTCCGGAAAAGTCTGAAGTTAAGGTTGAAGAGAAAACTACACCCGTAACCGAAACTAAAAAGGAAACCACAACGCCTCCAAAGCAGGAAGAAACCAAGAAGGAAGAGGTGAAACCAAAAGTTGAGGAGAAAAAAGAAGAACCAAAGCCCAAGCCTGTCATCGATAACAGGGCGCTAATGGGGGGTAAAAAGACTAACACTGATAGTAAGGAAAAGGCCTCTAACAACCAGGGTACGCAAACAGACACCCGTGGTAATATGGGGGATCCTAAAGGAAAAACGAATACCAAGGGAACAGATCCGGGAGGTGCCGACTTAGGAGTTAGCTACAGCCTTGATGGTTGGAAGTGGCAAAGCCCTCCGGCAGAAAAGGACGACTCACAAATAGACGGGGTCATTAAGTTCTCCATTGAGGTGGACGACAGAGGAAAAGTATTGAGGGCCACCATTATTCCGGGAACCACCATTAGTGATAACACCGTGGTAGATTTTTACCGTAAACAAGTACTTAACCTCAAGTTTATTCAAACGGATATGTCAAAGGCACCCGCCCCAATTTCTAAAGGCGAGGTTACCTTTGTAATCAAAACCAATTAAGGTCTTCTGCGAATGGTTCCTGAGCCACTTATTCGCTGTTCTAACTCAGGATTCCCCTTGTAGAGAATGTCACCGGAACCGGAAATCACAGCGTTCAGATATTCCGTAACGGCTACTTCAATATCGCCCGAACCGGAGACCCTTAATTCAGCACGTTGGGCTTCCAAATCGAATCCGTTAAACTGGCCCGACCCATTAATGCTGACGACTAATGACTCAGTAAGTCCGCAAGCATAGACATCGCCCGAACCATTAATCTCGAAAGTCAGCTCATCAGACCCCAGGCAATCTTCCACCAGAATATCACCCGCCCCATTGAGAAAGAAACCTGAAATTTGAGGCGCACTTATGTATATATGGAGCATTTCGGCTCTACGAATATTGGTGTTCGCGATGGTTTCCAGCTTTAGTTTCTGATTCTCTACCGTTACCTCAATTAGGTCGTGCAGGTTTTCATTGGTTCGAATGCGAACCGTATGTTCATTGTCTTTTCGAACATAAAGCCTGGCCGGAAGCTGTAGATATATGGCCTGGAAAGAGTCTACAGAATGCTCCATTTCAATCACCGGCCCTCGCCCGGCAATACTTTGCTCATCGCAACCACTAAGGGCCGAAATGAGCACAACTAGCAATAAATAGATGGTTAACTGTTTTTTCATTTTGAGTTTATGACATTTAATTGGATGACGTTGTAAGGCACCTTCACACGTATCCGGTTCAGAAATTTATTGGCTTGGGCTTAAATTGATACCATGCACCTAGTATCTTCGTACCATGACCTATCAGGAGGCGCTTGATTACATGTTTAAGGCATTGCCCATGTACCAAAGAGTGGGACAGTCTGCTTTTAAAAAAGATCTTACCAATACATTAAAGCTTTGCAACGCGCTGGGAAATCCACAACAGAAATTTAAAAGTATCCATGTAGCCGGCACAAATGGGAAAGGAAGCACCTCTCACATGCTGGCCTCAGTGCTTCAGTCGGCCGGATATAAAACCGGCTTATATACATCACCCCACCTTAAGTCTTTCACCGAGCGGATAAGACTCAATGGTAAGGAAGCCGAGCAAGACTTCGTAATTAATTTTATTAAAAAGCATAAAAAGCTAATTGAGGAAATTAAGCCCTCCTTTTTTGAAATCACAGTGGTAATGGCTTTCGAGTACTTTGCTCAGAAAAAAGTAGAAGTGGCCGTAATTGAAGTTGGGTTAGGAGGCAGACTTGACTCTACAAACGTTATTAGACCCGAACTTTCCATAATCACTAACATTGGTTTCGATCATATGGAGTTGTTGGGGGATACCCTGGCCAAAATTGCAATGGAAAAGGCCGGTATTATTAAAGAGAATGTTCCGGTAGTAATTACAGAAAAACAAGCTGACACCGTTCCTGTTTTTACTCAGATAGCCAATAACCGCAATGCCCCCATAACCTTTGCAGAAGAGGTGCAATTTGATGCCATTCCGCTTTCCGATTTAAAGGGAAACTACCAGGCCAAAAATGTGCGAGGAGTACTTACAGCTTTGGACATTCTGCGTACTGCTGGTTGGAAAATTTCTGATGAGGCCATTCACCTTGGGCTTCAAAATGTACAGGCTAACACAGGATTAAAAGGGAGATGGCAGCAAATTGGTTCTCATCCTTTAACTATCTGTGATACAGGTCATAATAAGGAGGCATTTGAATATATAGTACGTCAGATTCAGCGAGAATTATTTGACCAGTTATACATGGTTTTAGGCTTTGTGAAGGAGAAAGATCTAAAGCCAATTCTGAACATGCTGCCGGAAGATGCTGTACTTATATTTTGCGAACCGCAAATACCACGTGCTCTTTTGCTGGAAGAGTTGAGAGAAAGAACACAGTACATGAAGCAAACCAGGTATTACATTCAGGATGTGAATAGAGCCATCGCAAAGGCCCGTAGTTTAGCATCGGAGGGCGATATGATTTACATTGGAGGAAGTACCTTTGTGGTAGCAGAAATTGAAGAGTTGTAATGGGGAGATCGAAACTGAAGCGTTTTGCACAGAATGTTGAAAGGCACAATGTACTGGAGGATAGCAAAGCACTGTATAAAGAACTGAAGGGGAATTGGAATGTGTTGTACTTCTCCAAAGATCAGCCAATTACGGTTGAGCTGGCCTGTGGAAAGGCCCATTATACTACCGGCCTGGCAGCTCATTTTCCCGACAGAAATTTTGTGGGTGTAGACGTTAAAGGAGATAGACTTTGGGTGGGTAGCACTATTGCTATCGAACAAAATTTGAACAATACCGCATTTTTGAGGGCTCAGATAGAACACTTAGATCAGTTCTTTGCTCCACAAGAGGTTGATGAACTTTGGATAACTTTTCCTGATCCGAGACCCAAAAAGCGTGACATTAAAAGAAGGCTTACTTCACCGCGATTTCTGGAACTTTACAAGCTTATTCTCCATAAAAACGGTTTGGTGAACTTTAAAACGGATAACACACAGCTTTTTGACTATACGGTGGAATTGCTTCAAGAACGTAAGGATACCGAAATTGTAGCCCAAACACACGATCTTTATAGTTCACCTTTGCTGGCGGATCATTACGGTATTCAAACCGATTTTGAGCGGAAGTTTTTAGAGAAAGGCGAGACGATAAAATTCTTAAAGTTTAGATTTAAAAATGAAGGCTGATTTATTCGGAAAACCCGTTCACTGGTTAACAGCCCTCTATTTTGTGGTGGGAGGAATATTGTTGGTTTCTACCAGCCATGGCGATCTGGTGCTTTGGTTAAACGATCGGCATAGTCCTTTGGCCGATTCGTTTTTTAAGTATTGGACCTATGTGGGCGATGGTTTTTTACTGGGGCTGGTGGCTCTTTATTTTCTGTTTACACACTACCACCGATTCTACACCCTTTTAATCGCCATAGTTTTCCAGACCCTTTTTGTGCACGTTTTTAAACAATGGTTATATGCCGGTGAGCCACGGCCAAAGTTGTTTTTTCAAGATGAGCTAGACCGGTTGAATTTTGTTGAAGGAGTTACGGTGCGTAGCTATGATGCCTTTCCCTCAGGACATACGGCCTCTGCATTTACACTGGCTTTTTTTTTAATGCTTGTGGTTCGGTCTAATGCCTTACGAATAGCTCTATTTATATCGGCCATACTTGTAGGGATAAGTAGAATGTACATACTACAGCACTTTGCACGCGATGTATATTTCGGGAGTATATTCGGTATTCTTTCGGTGGTAATTGCCTATGCCATCATGGCACCTAAAAGTACACTTCCGAAACTCCAGCGGGGTCTTTTAAGAAGGTAGGGGCTATGGGCCCCAGCGCATTATAAGTGTAGTAGGGTTTTCGAATAGGTCTCTTGCCTCAGAATGATACACCAGACCCTCAATTTGCTCCAACTCATCCCTAAACTCTGTGCGGGAAATGACATATCCTGAAGGTGATTGCTTCATTTGCTCTTTCAGCCCCTCCAGATTATCGAAGCGTGTAATTTCTCGCTCCAAAGCAAACACAAAAGCCGGATTTAGCCGCTGATAGGATAAAACCATCTGGGTCTCGTCTATTTGCGGCAATAATTTTCTCACCGGATTTTCAGCGTCTACCGGAGGAAAAATCAGGTGGAAGAAGAGTAAAATGGTGATCAACCATCCGGCAGCATTACTCACCAATAGAGGGTAAATTCTTTTCTGAATGAGCCATACAACATTGAGCACTCCCAATAGACTGAGTGGAATAAAATACCAGGACAGATAACTCAGGTGACCCAGAGAATCATCTGCCTGAAGCCCGACATATATACCCACCGGAAAAGCCAGAAGCACTATGGTGTACATTAGGAGTCCAACCTTATTCCATGTGTTTTTAAGCCATTGTTCATCGATTCGGGATAGATAAACTCCCAGTATCACGGCCAGGGCAGGGTAGGCAGGAACGGTATAGTTTGGAAGCTTAGTGCTTGAGGAAGCAAAGAAAACCACTACCACCAGCGTGGCTATAAGTACGTAGAGTAACGGCTCTTCTTTACGCTGCTTTATGGCATGCTTCACACTTTGAAAGACAAAAGGTGTAAATGTGAGCATGCCCAGGAGAAACACATAGGCAAACGTGATTAGGAAAATGCCCTCATGGCCTTCCATGGCCTCTGAGTAGCGCGATAGGTTGTGTTTCAGAAAAAACTCTTCGGTCCATGCGCCATTGGTTTGACGATGGACCTCCCGATACCACGGAAAGGCCACCATAAAGGAGATCAACAAACCGCCCACGGGTTGTAATCTCCATATAGTTTTCCACTTAAAGTCTTTATTGAACAACAGAAAAAACAGAGCAGTGAGCCCCAGCAAAGCAATGGCAATCGGTCCTTTGGTTAAAATGCCGCAGCCAATGGCAAAGTAGAAGAAAAAAAGCTGCCAGCGATTGTGCGTTTTATAGGCCTCATAAAACGATATAAAGGCCCAGGTAGTAAAGAAAATCAGGTAAGGATCGGGAACCGACATGTGAAACTGCAAATTAAAGTGCAGCGATGTGATGAGCACTAAAGCGGACCAAATGGCAGCCCTGGTATGAAAATGCTTGAGCACAAATAAGAAGGTGAGTATTACGGTGAGCACTCCAAAAAAGGATGAAAAGAAACGTGCTCCAAATGGATTCACTCCGAAAAGTGAATAACCTGCTGCCATAAAGTAGTAATGCAGGGGCGGTTTATCGGTTCTTAATTCACCGTTGTAATAAGGCACCACATAGTCGCCTGTGGTAAACATATGCCGGGCAGCCTCGGCATTTTTGGCTTCATCGAGAGCGTATATATCCAGCCCACCAATGTTGGCGTACATCACAGCTATGGCCAGAGCAACGATACAGGCAAATATGATATTTAGTTTCATGTGCTCACAAAACTAATTGAAATTGCTATAAACAAAGGGATTTTGTGGAAGTGATACACAAAGGCCCTGATTAGGTATTTGAGGCAGAACTCATTTACTTTGCACTGCGAAAATTTGGCCCACTTAAATAGCTAGCAGATACATGAAACTTTCGGTGGTTGTTTCACTCTACAACGAAGAAGATAACGTTATTCCGTTGTGTGAAAAGGAATACGAGGCGTTGGAAGGAATAGACTATGAGTTGATTTTGGTAGATGACGGCTCAACCGATAAGACCGTAGAAAATGCCAAAAAAATAGCTAATGAGCGTACCAAGCTATTAATCTTCAATAAAAACCATGGGCAGAGTACCGCCATGCAGGCAGGTATTGATGCTGCCGAGGGAGATTACATAGTGACTATGGATGGCGACTTGCAAAACGATCCGGCCGATATTCCGGTAATGATGGCCAAGTTGGAAGAATCCGGAATGGACGTGGTAGCCGGAGTGCGAGCCAATAGGCAGGATGGCTTCGTTTTACGTAAGTTTCCCAGCAAGATTGCCAATTGGATTATCAGGAACACAACCGATGTGCGTCTGAGTGACTACGGTTGTAGCCTTAGGATATATAAAAAAGACATTGCCAAGAATCTGGGGCTATACGGAGAGCTTCACCGCTTTATTCCTGTACTCGCCAAACTTCAGGGAGCTAAGATGACGGAAGTCGATGTGCGCCACCATGCCAGAATTCACGGACAATCTAAATACGGCATCAATCGGACTTTCAGAGTTATGGCCGACCTTATTCTGATGATCTTCTTCCAGAAGTATCTTAGAAGGCCAATGCACCTTTTTGGCGGTTTGGGTATTGCCACCTTTATTATCGGTTTTCTAATCGACCTTTACCTGGTGGTGTATAAATTCTGGACCGGTGAAGATATTTGGGGAAGACCGTTGTTACTTCTGGGAAGCATTCTGATCCTGGCCGGAATACAATTCATTACAGTGGGTATTATTGCAGAACTTATGATGCGAACCTACTTCGAATCGCAAAACAAGAAAGTATATCGTTTAAAAGAAACCTTCGTTGGCAAACCAAAAGCTTAAACGGTGGCTCAAGGTGGCCGGGCAGCTTATTATTGCTGTATTGGCTATTCGCTTTGTGGTTAAGGAAATAGATCTTAACGAACTAAAAACCACGCTGTTATCAGCTAACTTCTGGTGGCTCATTCTGGCACTTGCCGCTTTTCTAGCCTCTAAATTCCTTAGCGCTTTTAGGCTCAACTTCTTCTTTAGGGCACTCGGGCTCAAGCTCAACGATTGGTTCAACCTAAAACTTTATTTACTTGGCATGCTCTACAATCAGTTCTTACCGGGCGGAATTGGGGGCGATGGGTACAAAGTGTATTTGCTCAATAAGTGGTATGGAACACCCTTGAAACAGCTTATAGGTGCAACCTTGCTCGACCGTGTGAGTGGTGTAGTTGCCCTTGGTTTTTTAGCTTGCGGACTTGCTATTTTTGGGCATACCGCCACGGCACTCGGAGCCTTTAGTTTTATACTGTGGTTGGGGCTCATTTTTGCATTTCCAGCCTATTATTTACTCGTGCATTTATTATTTAAGCGTTTTAAGTCCGTTAGTCATACCACCAACCTTCAAGCGCTTGGTGTTCAGGGACTTCAGGTAATTAGTGCCTTTCTTATACTCAAATCGCTTGGAGTAGAAAATGCCAATATAGACTACCTCACTCTCTTTCTGATCACTTCGGTAGCGGCCACTCTGCCCATATCTTTACCAGGAGGCATTGGGGTGCGTGAGTTGGTCATGGTGAAAGGTGCCGGCTATTTGCTTATAGACCAGACCAGTGCCACCGCTTTGGCTACATTGTTTTTTATCATTAGTCTTTTCAGTGCGTTGGGAGGCCTACCTTTTCTCCGGCTTTCGCAACCAAAAGATTAGGAAAAGATTAGTCAATTTATTGTCCATAATTTACATTAGTGGGCAATACTACTAGCTCTTATGAAAAACCTTTCATTATTAGCCCTAATGCTCTTTTTGAGCCTTACACACCCAGCATTGGCTCAGGAAATTTCAACAAAAAAGCTTATCAATAACCATTTCAAGGCTATCGAGAAATACAAAACCCTGGACATTGAGGATGAATCCATGGAGCAGTTCATAATGAGAGGAACCATGGCCGTGGGAGAAATTAAAAATATACCTCTGACCATAACCTACTGGAAAAGCCACGCAAGAATGGAAATGGAGTTTATGGGGGCCAAAATGATTCAGGTATCCAACGATTCTATTTCCTGGACCAAAGACCCCTTTGCGAAAGGCTACACCTTTGAGAAAGAAGATGGAGATGTGGATGCTCTGGGCTTTGATGAAACAAAGGCCTATGACCTAAAAGAACTGATAGAGCTAGCCGGCTGGGAACCCTTAGAAGTTAAAGAAACGGTTCTGGACTCGCTTGAGGTATATGAGCTTATGATAAAAACCAAAGCTTCTGATTTAAACGACATTGAGAGCGATCTGACCTATAGCTTTTATTTTGAGAAAGATACCTACTTCATGATTGGGGTAAGTCACGATGACGTCTACAGTCTGAGCCTAAACTATGATGTGATAGATAACATTCTTCTTCCTACAGTTTATTTATCCATTAGCGAAGAGGATGGCGTTATGCGAATGGATATATCGGAATACGATTTTGAAACCTCCATCGATGCTGCGCTTTTTGAGATGACGCAGGAAGTTCGTGAGGCTTATTCGGCTCATTTACAGGCCGAAAAGAGTAAGACTTCAGAGCCATCTCCAATTCAGGTTTTGTTCGAAGAAGGTGTGAGTCTTTTGGGTGAAAAGAAATACGATGACGCCATAAAGAAATTCAACAAGGCGCTGGAAATTAATGCTAACGACAACATTGTACTGAACAGAAGAGGTTTGGCCAAGTTATATTCAGGCGATACCTATGGAGCTATTGCCGACTTTGGACGGGCCATGGAACTGGCCGATTCCACCGAGTATCCAACCCTCTACAATAATCTGGGGCTGGCCAAATACTACCTGGGCGACTACAAGGGAGCCAGAGCGGACTACGAAAAGGCTTTGGCGGCCGATTCTTTCAACATAAATTATAACCAGAACATGGGGCTTCTTATGTTCAGGTTCGATGATTACGAAGGGGTAGACAAGTACTATTCCAGAGCCATAGCCATAGACAGTACTGTTGGTAAGTCATATTATCACCGGGCTATTGGCAGAGCCGAGCTGGGGAAATATGAAGAGGCGTATGCCGACTATGTGAAAGCCGGAGAACTAGGTATAGATTTGGCGGAATATCACAACTACAAAGCAGTGACCTTATACCGGCTAGAGCGCTATAGTGAGGCCGGAGAGGCTGTTCAGGCAGCTATTGAGCGTGACAGCACTAACAATCAATACTATTACAATCTGGCCGAGATATATGAGGTAAACGAAGAGTACAACAAAGCGGTTGACCAGTATAACCACCTACTCAGGCGCGATAGCACTTTACATCGGGTATATGCCGCCAGAGCCTTGGCCTATTGGGAACTTTCATTGATGAAAGCCGCTAGAGCCGATATTGATAAAGCCATTAGCATGAGTCCTGAGTCTGCTGTCTACTATGATTATAGGGCTTATATTAAAGAAGAGGCAGGCGACTATACCGGAGCTATTGAAGATTATACGTCTTCACTCAATCTGGAACAAGATGCCAATATCTATTATCGCAGAGGGCTTGCAAAAATAAACATCAGCAATAAGTTCGATGCCTGCACAGATTTTAAGAAGGCTGCAGAACTAGGGAATGAGGATGGAAAGCAAGCACTGAGCGAACATTGCAAGCTTTAAGTGAGATCAATAATTAATAACCGTTACAGTTCCTTTGCCCAGTGCAGAAACGGTCACAATAAAAAGTTTACCATATTCCTTCTCATCGAGCTGTTCAAACCGTTGCTCTCCAAGGAGTAAGTTTGCTACCATGGGCGTGGTATTTGAATGACCCGCTATGAATACGGTTCCGCCCTGGTGTTTTTTTAGCATTTCGGCCAGGTAAGTGGGGCTTCGGAAATCGTAATCCATTACCTGTAACTGATGCAATTGTGCTACCGGAGCAGCCGTTGCGCGAGTTCGTTTAAAGGGAGTAGAGTAGACAGCCGAAATAGGCTGGTCTTTCAGTAAAACAGCCAGTCGTTCAGCCCTGGCTTTTCCTTCTGGCGATAAACTAGGGTCTCTGGGGTCATCATCACCCTTTTCTGCATGGCGTACGAATATAAAGGTGGTTAAATCAGATTGTGCCAGAATGGGACTCACTCCAAAGCCTGAAACCAGCATCAGGCAGATTATTAGCTTTCTCATAACCGAAAACTACACAAAATTTCTTTGGCAGGTTAAGCAAACAGGAGGAGTGGTAAAGCTATGGGTTGAAAAAGCAATATTGGCAATCAGGCCCACTCATCATCTTCAAGGGCTTCCAGAATATCGGCCATTTCATCGAACTCTTTATATCCGGGGCGAATTTCGTTCCCACCCTTAAGGGCAATTCCTTTGGGTTGAACATCATCCAAAATAGCCTCTACCGTGTCTACAGATACACCGCTGCCCAATACAATGGGAGAGGTGGTGGCCAGTTGGGCCAGATCGTTAGTGCCGGCCGACTCATCTTCAAGAATAATATAGTCTAATTGTTTACCCCACTTTTCCGATACCTCCCGTGCATCGGCCAGACGATCAGTTCGATAGATCACGCTTTTTCCTGTTGAAAGAGCTTCGTTAATCAATGAAACGGAGCTAACCATAATGGCCTGAAGATCATATTCAGCGATTTGCTCTTTGAGTGAACCTGCAGAAGATTCCAATTCAAATTCGCCTACAAATTCAACCCCTGAGACCCATTCTGAAAGTTCTTTAAACGACTGTGGATCAGTATAGTTATTGTGTTGCTTTTCAATGTTAAATCCAAGCTGATTAACTAACATGCCTGCACAATATCGGGCATCGCTTAAATTGTTGATTCCGCTTACAATAACAAAAGTCTTTAGGGCCATTACTCAAGTGTTTTTAGCTGGGCAAAACTAAGTCATTCCAAAAACTTAATCTAAAATGTAGAAGGGAAATGAGGACAAAACTTAGGGTAAAGACCGTTCGATATGTATATAAATCAGAATTCTACGTTAGTCATCAGGAGCATTACCCAGTTCTCATTTTAGAATATTATGAGACAGCAGGTCTAAATGTTTGCTAAACGATTAATTAAGGTCTTAATTCGCTATATGAAACTCAAAAACTGGTTTCTGTTTCTCTGTGTTGTGTTGGCAACAGTTTGGGCCTGTGGCCAGGGATCCGATGAAGAGCCTGAGGCTCCGACTGACCCTAATTTGGGGAAGTCGTACTTCTTTCTGGAGCAAGGCAAATACCGTGAGTACAATGTATATGAAATCCGATATCAGGCGGTGGATATCAGCGATACCCTGCGCTATCAGTTGCGAGAAGAAGTAGGCGAGGCATTCGAAAGCCCTAAAGGGCAGGTTTCTCACTTTATCAGACGGTATACACGACCAACTTCTGCCCAGGCCTGGGAGTTAGACTCCGTATGGACCGCCCGAATTGAGGGAGATAAGGCCATATCGGTAGAAAACAATGTTCCCCTTATTAAAATGGTCTTTCCTGCTGATACTTCGCGCAGATGGGACGGCAACCTCATGAATAGCAGGCAGCCGGTTATCCAACGCTTCAAAACTTTCAATAAGCCCTTCACTGTAGGCCTCAATACCTTCCTGGAGGCGGCTGAGATAGAGATTAGCAACCAAGATGACGGAATCACTTTTCGGGATATTCGCAGAGAAGTTTATCGCGATAGCATTGGACTCATTTACAAATTCTATAACCAGGTGAAACTATGCTCTCGCCCGGAATGTCTTGGTCAAAACAAGGTGGAGTCCGGTAGACTATACAGGGAAGAGTTGATAGCCCATGGTACCCTCAATGAAGAAGATTAGTAGCATCATCATACTGGTTTTGATAAGCCTTCAATCGGCTGCCCAAGATCGGTACATGGTCTTTTTTAAGGATAAGAACGGGACCCCTTACAGCACTAGTTCGCCCCAACAGTTTCTTTCGGAGAGAGCCATTCAGAGGCGGGCAAAACAAAATATTCCTGTCACAGAAGAAGACTTACCGGTTAGTCCGGTATATACAGCTCTGTTGGAGCAAATGGGGGTGCAGGTATTTTATACCACCAAATGGATGAATGGGGTTCTGGTTCAGATGGACAACGGACAGAAGAGCCTGGTAGATAACCTTGAATTTGTGAGAGCTACAGAGTATGTGGGCCCGGATGCCCCACTTTCCAAAAGCTCATCGCTTACAGTGCAGGACAATGCCGGCAACATTTGGAATGAAGATGTGACCTCATTGCCTCAGTTTACTATGCATGGTATAGATGAGATGCATGATTTTGGCCTAAAAGGAGAGGGGATAATTATTGGGGTGTTTGACGATGGTTTTCAAAACCTGGGGTCGATTCCTGCCTTCAATGGTTTGACACAGGGCAATCAACTGCTCTATTCTTTTGACTTTACCAGAAATACTGAGAGTGTAAATAACGGCCGACATCATGGAACCAGGGTACTTTCGCTTATGGCCGCCAATGATGAATACTATACGGGAACGGCCCCCAATGCAAAATATATATTGTGCGCTACCGAAGCCCCGGGAGAATACAGAATAGAAGAGTACAACTGGCTGTTTGCAGCAGAAAAGGCCGATAGTGCCGGTGTAGATATTGTAAATACTTCTCTGGGATACTCCCATGGCTATTCAGACCCATCTATGAACTACAGGCCCGAGCAGTTGAACGGTGCCACTACAGTGGTAACCCGCGCGGCCAACATAGCGGCATCTAAGGGCATTCTGTTAATCGTTTCTGCAGGCAATAGCGGGACCGTTGTTTCGGCTCCGGCCGATAGTCCTTATGTACTGGCGGTTGGTGCCATTAATGAAGATGGGCTATTGGCAGGCTTTAGTAGCCGGGGTACATATACACCCGATGTCTTTAAGCCCGATGTAGTAGCTCAAGGGCAAAGTACCTTACTCATTTCGGTAGAAGGCACCTATTTACGACAGAATGGTACGTCTTTTTCAGGCCCCATCATCTCAGGTTTTGCGGCAGGTATATGGCAGGCCTATTCCGGCAAAACTGCTGCGGAAATGCGAGAGATAATTCGTAACTCCGGAGATAGGGCCTCTGAACCGCACCAGCAATTTGGCTTTGGCGTGCCTAATTTTTTGAGAGTAGTGCAACTGCTAAAACAAAACACTGAGGGATCGGCTTCAATTTTTAACGCCTATCCAAACCCCACTCAGGCCGACCTGCAAATAGAAGTAGATGAAGCTTTCTATGGAGAGCGTATTCAAATAGAGATAATTTCGGCCAAGGGCCAGCTTACCAGGCAGGTAGAATTCATTCCATTCGGTCACAGAAATCCGTTGACCATTAGCTTGCAGGAAAACGGTGTTTACTTTGTTCGGGTAATTACCAATAGGGGAGCAAGCTCTCGTAAGATCATTAAATATTGATATATATTTGTGCATGAGCTCACCCATTATTGCCCCTTCTGTACTCGCGGCAGACTTTGCCAATCTTCAGCGCGACATTGAAATGCTCAATGAGAGCCAGGCCGACTGGATTCATATTGATATTATGGATGGCGTCTTTGTACCGAACATTTCCTTTGGTCTTCCGGTGATGGAAGCCATTAATCAATATGCGAAAAAGCCACTGGATGTACATCTGATGATTGTACAGCCTGAGAAATACCTGAAGGCATTTAGAGATGCCGGTGCGGCCACTATTACCGTGCATTACGAAGCCTGCAACCACTTGCACCGTGTGCTGGAAGAAATAAAAAGTCTGGACTGTAAGGCCGGTGTGGCTATAAACCCTCACACCAATGTGCAATTGCTGGAAGACACTATTAGAGACATCGATGTGGTGTGTATGATGAGTGTTAATCCTGGGTTTGGTGGACAGAAGTTTATAGAGAATACCTACAAAAAAGTGAGGCAATTGAAAGAGATAATTGCCGAAAACAATGCACAAACGCTTATTGAAATTGATGGAGGAGTGAATGGACAGAATGCCGGGCCTTTGGTTGCTGCCGGAGCCGATGTGCTGGTGGCCGGGAGCTTCGTTTTTAAATCGGTAGATCCGCTGCTGACCATTGAAGAGTTGAAGAATCAGTAAGAAGTAACTCTGTTTTTAACCTGAGTTCGATGTACG
>NZ_DBHC01000001.1:0-4974 GCF_002296035.1 Roseivirga sp. UBA838 | reverse complement strand
TTTTTCTCCTTTGTCACCTTTAGGTCCCTGTATTCCGTGTTCACCCTGATCTCCCTTGTCGCCTTTATCTCCCTTAGGTCCTTGCGGCCCGGTATCACCTTTTTCCCCTTTGTCACCTTTAGGTCCCTGGATTCCTTGTTCGCCCTGATCTCCCTTGTCGCCTTTAAGCCCCTGAACTCCCTGAGGCCCAATAAGGGAAGTTCCGCTGCCCCAACTGCCTGCTGATTTAGGGCCGAAGAGTTGGTAAGAGGAGGTGTTGAGATAGAAGTCTCCGTCTGCACCAATGGAGGAGTCTGGGTTACTGGTTCCTGCATGAAATTTCTGCTGATACAGGTATTGACTTAAATCCACGCTTCCACCTTGTTCTAATGAGAGAATACCGGTTTGTGCATCGAAAGACAGTTGTTGGTATTGCCCTACCTGCACCGATCCGTTGCTCCTAAGGGCTGTCCAACCGGTGGGGGAGTAATAGTAAAAACCAGCCTCACCATCGGTTTGAAAAATGAGCAAACCCAAGGCAGGATTTTTAATATTGTCTCTTTGCTTGAGGGAAATTCGTGGTACCAAAAGTCCCTGACTGTCTGATTTCAGTTCTAAAATGGCACTTTCATCAGGTTTGAAGTCTGTTTTTCCGATTCCCACCGACTGCGCATTTGCCAAATTGATACAGGTCCAGAAAATGACCGTAGTGAGTAGTGTAGTTTTCCATCGCATAACCATAATGTTTAGGCTAGTTGTTGTTTTAAACTGATCTGTTTTATGTGTGTCGCGGTGGGGTCTTGCATTTGGCAAAGGCCATTGAATTGGGCTCCTTGCCTGATTGAGAGTTTGTTGGTGATTAGTTCACCATCGGCCAGAGCATGGCTTTCTAACAGGGTTTCTCCCTGAATTTGAGCTTTTCCTTGCCATTGACCATTAATAATAAGTCGCTCTGCTTTTATTTCGCCTAAGACTATAGAGCCTTTGGTGGTTTCTACCGAGCTTTCTGAACTTATTGTGCCGTGAAATGAACCACTAATAACCAGAGGAGAGTTTGTTTTGAGGTGTCCTTCTAAATGAGTACCCGCATCAATACGATTGATTGTTGGGTGGTTGTTCCTGTTTTGGTTAACTCTCATACGTTTAGCAGTTTTTTGGCTTAATAAACTTAGAGAGCTTGCAGTTCTTACTTCTGCAAATTTTACGCATTCAGTGGATTAGGTAATTCACCTAGCTGGACGGCCTAAACGCGCAGACCACTTATAACATTTCAGTACCGCTCAAGTTTGAGTCTGTTTAAATACGTATTGCCTTTCTGTTAATTCAGTACTTGAATTTTTATCAAAAAGAAACTCTATGAAACACAACTTACAGAAGCTTAGCCTTTTGGTAGGGATGTTTTGTATGGTTGCTATGGCATGGGCTCAGGAGTATACAACACTACCCCAACAGGCTCAAAGGCTGCGTAATCTTGCAAACTCTTCCAATATGGCTTCACTGAAATCGCTCACCAAAACTCTTGGGGGCAAAGACATTTGGATGCTCACGTTGGGTAAGGGCGATGCGGAAAGCAAGCCTGCCATTGCGGTAGTGGGGGGTGTAGAAGGTAGTCACCTGCTGAGTGTAGAAATGGCTCTTCGGTTTGCCGAAGGTATAATTTCAGATCATTCTGATGTACTCGATAACACGACCTTCTATGTCTTTCCTAACATGAGCCCCGATGCATATGAACAATATTTTGCAGCTCTTAAGTGGGAAAGAAGTGGTAATGCCAGGCCTACAGATGATGATCGGGACGGACGATTGAATGAAGATCCGTTTGATGATTTGGATGGTAATGGAATGATTACCTGGATGAGAGTTGAAGACCCTACAGGCGACTGGATTACACACCCGGCCGATAGTAGAATAATGATTAAAGCCGATCGCTCAAAAGGTGAAAAAGGTATGTACAAAGTCTTTACTGAAGGTAGAGATAATGACCTTGACGGTACCTTCAATGAAGATGGTGAAGGTGGAATACACTTCCGAAAAAACCTTACTTATGAGTACCCATACTTTGTGGCAGGTTCCGGAGAGCACTCCGTGTCTGAGTTGGAAAACAGGGCCTTGCTGGATATGCTCTATACCAAGTGGAATCTTTACGGAGTGTTTACTTTCGGTCCCGGTAACAACCTTTCGAGTCCCTGGAGATACAACAGAGCCGGAGCCTCTAAGCGTGTAGTTACGAGCATTTTGAACGATGATGCAGGGCTGAACAAGTACCTGTCTGATATTTACAATGAGACTGTTTCCCTGAAAAACGCACCGGACTCCGGAGAGCAAGGAGGCGATTTCCTTCAGTGGGCATATTTTCACTTTGGACGCCTGAGCGTGGGTACTCCCGGCTGGTGGGTGCCCACGGTAAAAGATGAAGAAGGGCAAGCTGCCAACAAAGACAAAAACCGAGAGGTAAATTTCCTGAGATGGGCAGAGCAGGAGGGTCTCACCAATTACTGGGTAGACTGGAAAGAGGTAAACCACCCGGATTTTCCTAATCAAAAGGTAGAGGTAGGTGGAATAGCACCTTTCGTGATGAATAATCCTCCATTGGCCAAAATTGGCGATGCAGCAAGAAACCACACCGACTTTATAGTGAAAATGGCCAAAATGCAGGCCAATGTTCAGCTGGTAAATCTTAAAACGGAAGCCGTTGGTAAGGGAATGACCCGAATCACCGTAGATGTGTATAATGGCGGAACCCTACCTACTCATACCGAAATGGGTACCCGCTCCAGGTGGTTGCAGCCAGTGAAGGTAGAGTTGAGCCTTGGTAACGGACAAGAGTTGATTTCCGGAAGAAAAATTCAAACACTCAGAAGCCTGGATGGTGATGCATCTGTGCAGTTTACCTGGTTGGTAAAAGGAAGTGGTACTGTCAAAATTCAGGCAGGTGCCTCACATGCCGGAGTAGATAGCCAAACTGTAAACCTTAAATAAGAGAACTGATGAAAAGATATATATCAAAAATATTTGCTGGTTTAGTTCTGGTAGGCTTAGCGCTACCCGGTATCAGTTTTGGACAGAATGCGGACGAAGTGTTCCGTGCTGCAGGTTCCCCCCATAACCCTAAGGTTAATATTGCCTTTAACCGATACTACACGGCCGAAGGCTTAGCCGAGCTTTCTAAGAAAATAGCCGATGCTCACCCTGATTTGGTAAAGCGAATATCGATTGGCAAGTCGTATGAGGGCAGAGACATATGGATGTTGCAGGTTACCAACTTTAAGAAAGGTAACCCCGAAAGAAAACCTGCATTTTATGTCGATGGAAACATTCACTCCAATGAGATTCAGGGAGCAGAAATCTGTATTTATACGGCCTGGTACCTAACCGAAAACTTTGGCGATGTAGACTACATTACCGAGGTACTGGACGACCGTATTTTTTACATAGTGCCTACTATTAACCCCGATGCCCGAAACAATTACATGAAAGAGGCCAATACCGGAAGTTCTCCTCGTTCGGGAATGATGCCATTTGATGATGATCGCGATGGTTTGGTAGATGAAGATGGTCTTGATGATTTGGATGGAGATGGTTCGGTAACGAGCATGCGAAGAAAAAGCGATTATGGAGACTTTATTATTGATCCGCTCGATCCGCGTAAAATGATTCAGATTGGGCCGGACGATGTAACTACCGCTCAGCGCTATGAGTTGCTAGGATCAGAAGGTATAGATAATGATGGTGACGGTCGAGTAAATGAAGACAGACCCGGTTATTATGATCCTAACAGGGATTGGGCCTGGAAATGGCAGCCCGATTATATTCAGGGAGGTGCATTAAAGTATCCGTTTAGTGTACCGGCCAACCGTGCTGTGGCCGATTTCGTATTGGCACATCCCAACATTGCCGGTGCTCAGAGTTTCCATAACTCAGGAGGAATGATTTTGAGAGGGCCTGGTGCCGAAGAAGATCTGGCGACTTATAATCGTGCCGACCTTCGAATTTATGATGCCATTGGTGAAAAAGGAGAGAAGATGCTCCCCGGTTACCGTTACCTAACGGTATATAAAGACTTGTACTCAGTATTTGGCGGTGAACTCGATTGGTTCTACGGAAGCAGAGGTATTTACACCTTCACCAATGAGATATTCTCAAGCTTTGCCTACTATAAGAATGAGCGTCCAGACAGAAATCAGAGCTATGATTTCGACCGGGAGTTGTTGGCCAACGATGCATTTACCCCCTGGGCTCCATATAATCACCCAACCTATGGAGAAATTGAGATAGGCGGGTTTAAGAAAAACTTCGGTAGGGCCACTCCGGGATTCATGCTGGAAGAAGAGCTTCACCGAAACATGGCCTTTGCACTTTACCATGCCCATCATATGCCTAAGCTGAGTATTGATAAGGTAATGGAAAAAGACCTGGGTGGTGGATTAAGGGAAATTACCGCCATTATTAAAAATGAGCGCCTAATGCCTACCCATGCTTCGCAAGACCTCAAGTATAAGATTGAGCGTCCGGACTACATTTCGATTGATGGTGTAAGTGTTCAGGCCGGAATGATTGTAGAAGACCTGGATCTTGGAATTACAACTGAGCAGAAGGTGAATCCTGCCAAGTTGGAAGTGGCCAATATTCCTGGAAATGGTACCGTTATCGTACGATGGATTGTAAGTGGTAGAGGCACACCAAAAATCACTGTAGATAGTGCTAAAGGTGGGCTGATAACCCGATAGTCATAGTTAGTTAATTTAAATGTGAAAAGCCGGCTTCGAAAGGAGTCGGTTTTTTTATGAAAATAGGGTTACTCATTTAGATTGCTTTTGTTAGACCCGGTATACTAGCCATAAGCTGTGTTTTCATAGCTCCTAATAAACCCGTTGGTGAACTGACGCCAATGGTAGCAAGGCGTAGAAATATATACCGTGTAGCTCAGGTAAGCGTATTCCATAATAGACGTACTTACGTAAGTCGCAAGAAGTGCATTTCTGAACCTTGCCTCCA
>NZ_DBHC01000012.1:25683-63972 GCF_002296035.1 Roseivirga sp. UBA838 | reverse complement strand
ACTTCCTTACATCGAACTCAGGTTTCTTAGCAATCCGGATTCAACACCTATATTCGGGTATTCCGATAGAGCTGTCTTACCTGCCCCAGCACCTGATCGTAGATTCTATCGATAAAAGCAGCAAATAATTCCTGAGGAGCAGGAGGCGGCACCTCCTTTAGCTTAGTCATTCGCAGCTCCTCCTTGGTTAGTGCACGCTCATCTCCATTAAAAGAAGCCCACTCATACTGCCATATATCTTCGCCACCCAGCTTTCGCTGAATAAGCACCTGATTGCTGTATGCATCTCTGATTTCAAAATTCAGAATGCCGGTTGAAGCAAGGGTTTTACGATAAGTCGTAAAATTGGCCTTTACTGTGCCGTATACATCATGCGAAACACCATCCTTGTCTTTGTACTGGCCTACAATTACGCTGTCGCGCTTTAGTTCTTTAGTCTTAGATTCCACAAGAGTTTGACCCAGCACAAAATCGTCAAACTCAAGACTAAGAATATGATCGGGACGAATATCATAGGCTTCCATATCGCCATGCGAGAAAAACTGCACAAAACGATCGCGGCTAAACCCATCCAGAAACTCGAACATCCTATTGGCAAAGTATTCGTTGGTTAGCTCTAGGTTGCGCGAGTGAGTGGGGATAGGTTCAATTAAAACCTTTACCGTGCCCATATTTCGTGCTTCAGTGAGCAAGCTATCAATACCCTGAAGGTTGTTATTAAATCGCAGTGCCCTCTGAAAATGACCAAAAGCCTGACGACCGGCTTCAATAGTATTGGCTTGCAGGGCCTGGTTGCCCATGTCTACCTGAACCTGGGCAGCCATAACCGCAGCCTCTTGTTGCTCAACCAAATACTCACTCGGATTAACTAAATCAAGACAAGCCGGGCATCGCTGAATATCATTGTAATACCGATTCAAAAAAGTATACTCATTGTATATGCTCTCGAACCTCAAAGGATCGTTGCTTCTATTTAATTGCTGAATGCGCTTGAGATGAAACTGTGAGGCCATACGATAGCCATCCATCAATACATTCTGGGCTTTTTTGTTAGTCGGATTGGCCTGAAGTCGGTTCACCGCCCGGTCAAGAGCAGTGGCATAATCGCCCTTGTCAAAGGCATTTTTTCCAGTAGCACAGCCCCAGATTATAAGGGAAAAAAGTGCTAAAAACAGCGGTTTGTAAAAAGTGTTCATATGCCCTAATGTTTGGTTTGGAATATGGGATGTCGAAAATAATGCCAATTCTATTGGCCTTCTTCATTGAGGCTAATGATTTTTTGTTTCATGAGTTCAAAAGTAGTTAGAGTGAGTTGATCCAAATCGGCCTCTGTAAGGCCTTCCACCGAAATTTCAGGCAAACAATAACAGTGTACTACTCCGGGCCTTAATAACAAACTGCCTCGTTTCATCAATCGGCCGGCATTATGAATTACTACAGGAATAATTGGTATCTGAGCCTCGATAGCCAATCGAAATGGACCATACCGAAAGGGCAGCAGGGGTTCATCGGTGTTGTTTCGGGTACCTTCAGGGGCTACTAATACCGAAGTTCCTCCACGCAACAGTTCTTTCAGTTTTGCGCTACTCACCTTTCGGCTTTCGGCACTAGACCTGTCCACCCAAATAGCCAGGCGGTTTACTACCAAGCCAAATACCGGAATTTTGGACAGCTCTTTTTTGCCCAGCGCCACTAAGGTGCTGGGTATGGCAATGGGTATGGCAGGGGCGTCTAAAAACGAGGTGTGGTTAATCACAAAAATGTAAGACTTCTTTCGGTCTACCACCTGTTTGTTATGTCCAATAAACCAAATGCCTGTGAGCAGGCTAAAGCAATACACCCAAAACCGAATAAAAAAATAGGTAATGAAGTCGAGCCTTCTGGAAATAAGTAAAGGTATAATTATGGGTATGGCCAGAATTAGCATGGGCACCACAAAGGCCACAGCACACCAACCGGTATATAAGTATTGTATAAACTTCTTGATCAAACCCCTGTTGAATTAATCTTTCACTAAGTTAAGATTCAACCGGCACTACGCCAACTAAACTTTTACACTCCCAGAAACCAAAAAAAGCAAGATTTCACTTGCAAAAAATCGGATTTCGAATTAGTCATATATTGCAATTTTTTCTTCTACCAATCAAATCGATTTTTTACCCATCATATTTCATTTTTCACCCTATATGGATTCTAAAGCGGCATAATTCGGTTCCGGTTGTTGGTTAGGAATGTATTTAAACTAACCATAATGCTTAATTTTAAAATCAAAACTATCCTCATTTTTTTACTGCTGAGTAGCAGTTTAATGGGACAGAACCGTACGGTGGAGGGTACGGTTCTTGACGAGCTCGGTATGGGACTACCGGGGGTGAGTGTTTCAGTAAAAGGAACCACCCGTGGTATGATTACCGATGTCAACGGAAAGTTCTCTGTGAGCGTAAGTTCCGAGAACGATGTGCTCGTTTTTCGTTTTCTTGGTTACAAGACCATCGAAGAACTGGTAGGAAACAGGGCAACCATGAATGTCTCTATGGTACCCGATGTAGTTGATGCAGGAGAAGTAGTGGTAGTGGCCTACGGTACTCAGGATACAAAGAGTATCACAGGCTCAGTAACCCAACTTACTGCAGAAAAAATTAAGGAAAGACCCGTAACCAGCCCTATTTCAGCTTTGGGTGGATCGGCTCCGGGTATTCAGGTTACAACATCTACCGGTCAGCCGGGCGATAACCCAGCCATCAGGCTTAGGGGTATTGGTTCGGTAAACGGTAGCAACGATCCGCTTTTTGTAGTGGACGGGGTACCATTTAGCGGCAACATTAACAGGATAAACCCTGACGATATTGAGTCTATCTCTACATTGAAAGATGCAGCCTCCACTTCATTATATGGTGCCAGAGCGGCCAACGGTGTGGTAATTATCACCACTAAAAAAGGAAGAAAAAATCAAGCTCCTTCTTTCTCTTTCTCTACCAAACAAGGGGTTTCAGCAAGAGGTATTCAGGAGTATGAGCGCATTAATCCGCTAGACTTTTACCAGGTATACTGGGAAGCTCTGAGAAACGACAAAATCACTCAGGGCCGTACAGAAGCTCAGGCAGCGCAAGAAGCCACCAATGAATTAATTGGCTTCCTTAATTACAACGCCACCAACGTGGCCAACAATGAAATTATAGGAACTGACGGTAGTATTAACCCTAATGCCAGAATCAGATACTCAGAAAATGACCTGGACTGGTTCGATCCAATTGAGCGTTTGGGTTATCGGCAAGAGTACAACTTCAGCGCTCAGGGAGCGTCAGAACGAGCTGACTACTATGCCTCTTTCGGTTATTTGAACGAAAAAGGGGTGTTTGAAAACTCTGACTTTGAACGCTATACCCTTAGAACTAATGTGAATGTAGATGTGCTGGACTGGCTGAGAGTTGGAATGAACAACTCTGGCGATGTGCGTATGCAAAATACGGTAACCAGTGGTGGTTCCGGGTTTGCCAACGCCTTCTATAACGCCCGTAGAATGGGACCAATATTCCCTGTATATGCCATCGATGATCAGGGCAACTACATTATCGATCCAATGACCGGCTCTCGTGCTTTTGACCGTGGAGATGCTCGCTTTGGTATTCCAAGAAGACCGAACACTACTTCGGGCCGTCATGCACCAGAAGAAATGTTGCTCAACAACAACTACAATGAGAGCCTTTTCTTTAGAACAGTGGCCTTCGCAGAAATTAAGCCAATGGAAGACCTGAGTATTACACTAAACGGAAGTGTTGATATTGGTACCTTCAATGGCCAATTCTATGGCAACCCATTTGTAGGTGACTATATTCCTGTAGGTAGGGCTTCAAGAAGTGCCAACTTCGACATTACCTCAAACTTTAACCAATTGATCAACTACTCCTTCGACTTGAGTGGAAACCACAATTTCGATGTGTTGTTTGGTCATGAAAGCTACAGTGTGAAGAACAACGACTTCAACGCAGCCAAAACCGGCTACATTGTGCTAGATAACCCTGTATTGGATAACTACACCACCATAGTATCGGCCAACTCTCAAATTGACCGCTACAAAACAGAAGGTTATTTCTCCAGAATAAACTATAACCACAATGAGCGTTACTATGCTTCAGTTTCTATTAGAAGAGATGGTACCTCAAGATTTTCAAGAGATGCCCGTTGGGGTAACTTCTGGTCGGTAGGTGCCAGCTGGAGAATCACTCAGGAAGACTTCATGAATAGTGTGAGCTGGATTGACGAGTTGAAGCTGAGAGCTTCTTATGGTGAGACCGGTAACGACAACGTAGGCGGATTCTATCCTTCTCAAACGCTATACTCTTCAGGAAGAAACAACGCTGCCAACCCTGGCTTCTATAGTTATTCAGTAGGTAACACCGCCCTGGTTTGGGAGAAAAATACCTCTGCAGACGTAGCCATTGATTTTGAAATTCTGGGTAAAGTGAGAGGTACTATTGAGTACTTCAACCGCTATTCAGACAACCTGTTGTTCTCAGTACCAATTCCTCGTGAGTCTGGCTATACCTCTCAGAACAGAAACATAGGTAGAATGGTAAACAAAGGTCTTGAGTTCGATATTAATGTAGACATTATTAAATCTACCAGCGGTTTTGAGTGGAACTTCGGACTGAACGCGACCATGTTCAGCAACGAAATTACAAGACTACCTGAAGACTCTAGAGAAAACGGAATCATTACCGGTACCAAGAAGCTTCTGGAAGGACGCTCTATCTACGATTTCTGGTTGAGAGACTGGTATGGAGTAGATCCTGATACAGGTGAGCCACTTTACGTATACGATCCGGAGTCTGAAGAAGCACCAAACAACGTATTCAAAACAGTAGATGGTGTTCAGTTGACAAACAACCAAAACCATGCCTTGTATACCTACAATGGTTCTTCTATTCCTGATGTGTATGGTGCCTTCACCAACACTGTATCGTTCAAAAACTTTACGCTTTCTGTACTCTTCTCTTATAGTATTGGTGGTAAAATTTACGACTCTAACTACCAAAGCTTAATGAGTACTGACGATGCCAGTGCAGTACATAAAGACATAGCCAAACGTTGGAAACAGCCTGGCGACATTACTGACGTACCTAAGCTCTCCATCAACAACGATGTGAACATTATTGCTACTTCAGACCGCTGGTTGACCGATGCTTCTTACCTGAACCTGAGAAACATAAATCTGGGTTATCAATTCCAACGTTCTACTGTACAAAACCTTGGCCTCAATGGGCTTAGAATGTATGTATCGGCAGAAAACCTGTTCTGGCTAAGTGCAAGAAAAGGGATGAACCCTATGGAAACATTCAATGGTACTCAAAACGTGGGTCTGTACCCTCCATCGCGAGTTATCACACTGGGTGTTAACCTAAACTTCTAAAAAATTAAGACAATGAAATACATTTCAAATATACTTTTGCTCTTGCTCGTATTAGCCGTGGGCTCATGCAGCGAGGACTTTCTGGACACCTTCCCAACAGACCAATTAGGCTCTGATCAGGTGCTTGGTACTATTGAAAACCAGAGAGCAGCACTCGAAGGTATTCACAGACACATGTACGGAGTAGGCGGTTCGCAAGATGAGAGAGCCGGATACGGTAACATGATGATCAATTACGATTTCTTAGGACACGATGTGGTAAACCCACAACGAGGTAGTGGTTGGTTCATCAACGTGCACAAGTGGATTGAGCATAGAGACAACTCCAGCTCTTTGGTAACCCACACCTATGACTACTTCTACTCTATGATTGCCAATGCCAACAACATCATCAATTCAATTGATGCCATTGAAGGCGATGAAAATGAGAAGAAGAACATCAAAGGTCAGGCATATTTTTACCGAGCCTTTGCCCACTTTAACATGGTGCAACTTTATGCTCCAAGATATCGACCCGGTGAAGCTAACAACCAATTAGGTATTGTTATTAACCTGGACGATTTGAACAACCTTGGCGAGCCTAAGGCAAGGTCTACCGTAGACGAAGTGTACGATCAGATTGAAAGCGACCTGAATGCCGCTCTTCAAAACCTGACATCGTCTACCGTAAGCCATACCGATAAGTCGCAAATCAGAGCCAACGTGGTTAATGGTGTTCTGGCCAGAGTAGCCCTTACTAAAGGCGAATGGGCAAATGCCATTACCTATGCTCGCGCAGCAAGACAGGGCTTTACGCTCACTCCTAATTCGGAGTTAACCCAGGGTTTCAATAACGATGGTGCCTCAGGATGGATCTGGGCCAGCCATGTGATTCCTGACCACGGTACTTTCTTCGCATCATTTTTTGCGTACATGTCTTACAACTACAGCTCTACACACATTCGAAACAACCCGAAGTGTATCAATGCCGATTTGTATGACCTGATTCCTTCTACCGATGTCAGAAAAGGCTTTTGGGCGGTTACTCCGGCCGAAAGAGCAGCCATCAATATTCCAAGCAATTTTGCCAAATATGCCTACATGAACACTAAGTTCGAGGCACTACCCAGCGGCACCATTGGCGATGGAGACGTAGTATTGATGCGTGTGGCCGAAATGATTCTTATTGAAGCTGAAGCAAACGCTCATTTGGGCAATGATGTGGCCGCAAGAACCGTGCTTTTCGAATTGGTTTCTGAAAGAGATCCTAATGCCGTACTAAGCACCAACTCCGGTCAGGCTTTGTTGAATGAAATACTCGTTCAGCGTAGAATTGAGCTTTGGGGTGAAGGGTTTAACTTCCTTGATCTTAAACGCTTGAACCTACCTTTGAACAGACCTCAAAGAGGTAGCTTTAACCTAACCCACGCTGCTATTACCAACGTGGCTCCAGGTGGACCTGAGTGGCAATACTTGTTCCCAATTAGTGCGATTAACATTAACCCACTATTGCAGCAAAACCCATAAGAGGTTAGATGGTCTGAGTGCACCGAATTAATTCTTGGGCACTCAGCCTATCTTCTTAAAATAAAACTGTCTCAAAGACATCCTTTTCACATTTCTGATCCGCAACCGAATGACGGCCTCCAGTTTTTAAGAACCGGGGTTTCTACAGGGGGGAAGGACAAAGTGCAGGGAGTTTTTGAGACAGTTTTTTTATGGCCTGACACTGGACATTGAAGCCCGCCTGTGTACAATTCTGACTAAATCAATCGAGGTTAATTTTAAGGAGTGTTGCCAGGTTCGGACCGTCATTCCTACTTATAATGCTCCGGCATAGGCATACCGTAGAATTTTATCGGAATATTTTTCGCAAATAGTTTTTTAAAGTCGTACGCCTCATTAGTTTTGACCCCGAATTTAATGAAACAGATGGTGGACGGTCATCCACGGCACCATCGTAAGAAATTGGATGAAACCTAACTCTTTGCTTGCAAAACCCTGACCTTGTCAGGGTTTTTTGCATTGCGCCCAAAAGTGTTCAAAAATAAGTATTGATGCCGGCCTAGTTCATGGCACAGTTATCCCTCCGGTTGGTATCTACCAAATGAAAAATCTTCCACCCCTCTTCAGTTTTGCAAAGCTTAAAAGCATTGACCCCGCAGTGAGAAAAAGTATCTCCCAAGTAAAACTTAAAGGGTGTCCAGACGGAGGCCATATCCCCATCGATCAATATCGGACCAAACTCAATTCGTTCGTCCCACACCTTGTCGTGAGGGGTGCCAATGGCTACTAAAAACCGCTGAAAATCGCTATTGGAGACTACCGTCTTACCCTCCCTGTTTTTTGCCACGCGCTGAAAAATCACATCCTTCATCATTACCGAATGTACTTTGGCCGAATCGCCTTCGCGCATTCCGTCAAACATGGTCATAATAGTTTTTCTTATTTCAGCAGCATCGTCTTGAGCTTGTAGGGGAGCTGTCACACAGAATAGGACGGCAAAAAGGGCAAATACACATGTTCTGTTCATCTTATACATAACTGATTGTTTAGAAAGGGCCACAAAGAATTGAAATTACAACTTTCTGAGCTGCCCTAAAAAATTCTCTAACCAGCAAAGCTATGCGAAGATGAAAGGGAGTAGTCTTTGAAACTTGCTAATTATCCTCCCCTGCGCACACTACCCCCAGTATTACTACGAACGTCTGTTCTTGGACTACCGGTGTACCTGACAGACCCTCCCGTACCGGCACTAGCTCTCAACCGCCTTTCGGCATTGATTCGTACATCTGCGCCTGTGTTGGCCCGGGCATAAGCACTGTTGCTGGTAAGATCATATGCATAAATAGTACCCCCGGTAGAAGCCGTAGCTTCCAGCTCGTCTGTAGTACCTTCTATATCTATTCGGCCCGATGTAGCCGCTGAAAGATCTACTTCTTCGGCCTTCGCTACAAGGCGCACATAGCCCGATGTGGAGCTAGTGACGCTCAAACGGCTAACAGAAATTTCAGTTCTAAACTCAGCCTGAGCCCCGGTATTTACTTCTATTTCCTTAAGCTCCTCGGTATAGGTAAGGGTAGCCCTCACCTTGTTGCTTCGATGGTTTCCGCGTGAAAGATGCACATAAAGCTTACCTCCTCTTACCTCGGTAATTACATCTTCGATATCTATTCTCGAAACTTCAATACTAATTGAATTGTCGTCCCCTTTTTGGGCCACAAGGTCTATACCCTCAGAGACTCTAATTTCATTAAACGAGCTCAGTTTTCTGGTGTCATTTTCCTGGGCAACCAGCGTAAAAGCCATAGCCAGGCTCAAAAAAGTAATAATGGTTTTCATGTTTTTGGTTTTAGAAACTGTAGGTAGAGACTATCGCTGCGGCTCTTGGGTTGCATGCCCGCGGCATTTAAGGGAGCTTTAATAACACCATTAATGAAAAAAGAGGTTCAAAACCAAAAATGGGCTTAAAAGCAAAAAGCCTCCAACAAAATGTTGAAGGCTTTTCTAAATCTCTCTCTTGTGAATAGGAAATGTGTGTTGGCTTTTGGCCAGTGGTATTAAGCGGCAAATGCCTGAAGGTTCGGAATAGTAATTACCCTTCTGGAGTATTTAATTACGCCTTCCTCTTTAAGTTCATTGATGAGGGTTGTCACGGTCTGCCTCGAAGAGCTTATAATATTGGCAATTTCGCTATGCGTAAGATAGTTTTTTATCACCAGTCCTTCTTCTTCCGGTTTACCTTCTTTATTGGCCCACTCAAACAAGAAACACTTCAGGCGCGCTTTTACATCTTTAAAAACCAGGTTAGTATAGCGGGTCTCAAGACCTTGCAGTTTTTCGGTCATTTTTCGGGCAAAAGCCAAGGCTAACACCGGATGCTTTTGCATGATGGTTTCAAACTCTTCCAGATGAAAAGAGCAAATTATCACTTCGCTCGAAAGAATTTCGGCAAACTCCTGTGTTTGCTTAAAATTATAGCTGGGTACTTCTCCAAAAAGCTCTCCTCCCAAGACAATAGACTTGATAAGCTCATTACCAAAACCATCGATTTCGCTAATTTTCACCTTTCCGTTAATCAGAAAATACAATCTTCTGGCCTGTTCGTTGGCGAAATAAATAGACTGGCCTTTCTTCATTCGCACAAATCGGGCAATTTCCGAAAGATCATTGATCTGTTCTTTGTTTAGGTCTGAAAACAAATCGAAGTTTTTCAGATACCAATACTTCATTTCCTTTTGCATAATCTAGAGGTTAATTAATAGTTGTAAAATGGCGATGCCAACAATGATGGCACCGAGTACTTTATTGTAGTTTCTCGTAAGTCTCATGTAAATAAATTCTCGTTTTCGGGAGGTAACTTCGGCCACCAATAGCTGCAACAGAAACGCCCCCAGAGCAGCCCCCACCACAAACCCTACCTGTACCACCACATGGGTCGATGTAATGAGTCCATAGCTCTTCAGGTTGGTAATTACCACCAGCCAGAAAGGGAAAAGCTGAGGGTTGAGCAGTCCAAAGGTGGCACCCACCAGCAGATCGTTGCCTTTTGAGGTTTGAATTGAACTTTGTCCTTCTGGTGAATGGCTTTTCTGAAACCACAAATACACCCCAAAAACAAACAGCACAACCACTGTACAGTACTGCAATATTTCTTGCCACTGTTCAAACCTACCGAGCCAACCGGCTCCGGCAACCGCCAAGCCGCAATACAGCAGCTCAGGTAGGCTACCCCCAAAACCAAAACGTATGGCCGACTTTTTATCCTTGTGTAGTGCAGTGTGTAGGGTGCCAAAGTTTACTGGCCCCAACTGTACGGAGCCGGCAAAGCTTATAACTGTTGCCAACGCCAGACTACTGAGTACCTCCAAGAGCATTGCTCAACTTTTGATTAGACATAGCAACCTCTGCTACTCTTTTGCCACCAAAGTGTTTCCTCAGCAACCGTACAAGTTCCGGCAAAGGAGTGACTGGCTGACCCAACTGACGGTTTTCCTGACTCACCCTAAACATAACGCGCATATGCCGAGCTGTATCTCTGTAGGCTCTCCACAAGTTGAGTGAAGGGTCATATATATGACCTGGCTCGGAAGTAACGCCATTCAACTCCAGTATGCGAATCTGCTCGCCTTTCTGCAGGGCCTCAACAGAAGCAACTTTCAGGTCGAATCGACCAAAGCAGAAACCTTCAATTGAGGCGGAAATGCGATCAAAAACCTCCACCAACCGGGCATTAATGAGGTGCTGGGCACTTAGAAATTTTGTGCCTTTGCAATGATTTCCAATGGGCTCCAAAAGTATCTTCTCGCCTTCCGGAATAACTTCAGAAAGCCGGGAAAAAAACCGCAAACTCAGGGTTTTCCATTGCAAGTGAGCACGTTCATTGGTCTTAATAAGCTCACTGAGCGTACTCTTTCCATTGCCTTGGACTGTCAGAAACTCTTTCCTGACAATGGAGGTGATGCCACTTTTTCCGCTAATGGGCAACCTATAATACAGTATACCCAACTCAAGAGGATAATCGATAAACTCCTGCACAATGAAAGGTTCACCGGCTTTTTTCAGGTATTGCTGCAGGGCCGAGTCGCTTTCAATCTTTACCACCTGGCTACCGCGTTCACCCACATCGGGCTTAGCTATAACCGGATAATTCAAACCTTCATCAATCAAGCGTTGCTCAACAACTGCCCAGCACTCACTCTGCTTACAGAAAATAGCCCTGGGAAGATACTTCTTATCTATTTTGGCCAGGATTTGCCGTTTCGACTCACCAAACACCCCACCATGTTCAATACCAGGATTGGCGGCCGTAAAGTAGGTGAACGACATCGCTCTCAACGATAAATAGAGCCAATAGGGCACCAAGGGCAGAAAGAATATCCAATAGGGCCAATACTCATAGTAAAGTAGCCTTACCCAAAAAAGCGGAAGTTTGTTTCTCATTAATTGTAATGAAAGTTAAACATACTGATTTCATTTACGAAGCTTAAGCAACTTCCGGAAAAGAGTCTTACCAAACGATGTCGTTTTGCCGTCTGCAAAACCGTCATTCACTTGACAATCTACGTGCCAACCTGTATTTAACACACTTAATACGCTGATTTTCAGCAAATTGAAAAATAAAAAGGATTGATTTGTCTTTGATTTTTTCCTGATATATCAGGAATTACATGAAATATCAGGAATAAAATAGTCAAAAAAATTTCTAGCTTAATTGATATCTTGGCTGTGTTTTTGAAGAGAGAAGGTCTATAACATTTTTATACTCACGAAATATCAGGAAAACAATGAACAAATTTATTCTGGTCTGTTGCCTGTTAGGCACAGCATTTTTTAGCGTCTATGCTCAAGACGATTCGCGCCAATCGTCTCCGCAAATGGTCATAATCTATTTGGAGGATAAATCGGAAATTAATGGTGAACTCATTTCTGAAAATGATGCAAGTATCGTCATCCGTAGCGAAAGCCTGGGGTTGCTAACCTTTCAGAAAAACGAAATAAGGCGAATCATTCGGCTAGACCCGAAAGGAAGAATTCCAAACCCAAACCCTACCCGATATTTTATAGGACAATCGGCCTATACTCTACCTAAAGGCGAGGGTTACTACCAAAACATTTATGGTGTTTTTAACTTAGTGAGCTACGGTGTTACCGACAGGCTAAGCCTTACGGGTGGTCTTGAGTTAATCAGCACCTTTAGTGGTAATCCTCTGCTTTTTGCCAATGCCAAATATGGAGTTCCCGTGGCCCCTAAACTCAATGTAGCGGCCTCGGTAAGTTATCTTACCATTGCATCTTCAATAGCTGATGTGAGCCTTGGTACTATAAACGGCCTGGTGACTTACGGAACGCACGAACATCAGCTTACCATAGGTACCGGTTATGCCTTTGCCCAGGGAGAAATTGACAATAGCGGAGTAATCACTGTTGCAGGAATTACGCGCCTCACAGGTCGCCTGGCACTTATTACTGAGAATTACCTATTGCCGGGTGAGTCATCGGTAATCTCTGGCGGATTGCGTTACATTGCCAAAAAAGTGACCGTAGACCTCCTCTATTTTGAGGGTGGTTTTCCGGCCATCGATATTGTACTCAAATTGTAAATGGCAACAGCTTCGGTAAAGGCTTTCGCATAGTACGGCAAGGGTTGCAGAAATCGCAATCCTTGCTTTTTTTGAAGTGCCAAGCAATTGGTTTTCAGAACGGTACGCTTAATCGAGCCCTCTTTTTATTCCAAGCTTCTTCATGCGGCTTTCAAGAGTAGTTGGCTTCATTCCCAAAATTTTGGCGGCCCCTTTTTCTCCACTCACACGCCAGGCTGTTTTTTGCAAAACTTCCAGAATGTACTTGCGCTCAAAAGCTTCCAACGTATCGAACTCTTCTTTGTGGGTGGCGTGGGCACGCTTAGGAATCCAATCGCCTAACTCCAATTGGTGGCCGGGAGAAAGAATTACAGCCCGCTCAATTACATTTTCCAACTCGCGAATGTTGCCGGGCCAATCGTAGGCCTGTAAGGCATTGAGGTAGCGCTTGGGTATTTTATTGATTCGTTTACCCAGTTTGCCGGCAAATTTATGGGTAAAGTATTTTACCAGGAGTGCAATATCTTCTTTCCGTTCACGAAGTGGGAGGCTATGTACCGGAAACACGTTGAGCCTGTAAAACAAATCGGCACGGAAGTGACCGTCCTCCACTTCCTTATCCAACTGTCGGTTGGTAGCCGCAATTACCCGCACGTCTACTTTTATGGTTTCCGTACTTCCCAACCGCTCAAACTCACCTTCTTGTAAGGCTCTAAGCAATTTAGATTGGAGCTCAAGCGGCAATTCTCCAATTTCATCCAAAAACAAAGTGCCTTCGTGAGCCAACTCAAAACGGCCAATTTTGCGGTTAATAGCTCCCGTAAAAGCTCCTTTTTCATGACCAAACAGTTCGCTTTCGATAAGATTGGCGGGTAGTGCTGCACAGTTTACCTTTACCAGGGGGCGGTTCCTGCGTTTGCTTATGTTGTGGATGGCTCGTGCCAGCAGTTCTTTACCGGTGCCTGATTCACCCAAAATAAGTACTGTAGCATCAGTTACGGCCACCTGTTCACAAGTCGTTAGGATGGCTTTAAAGCGATCGCTTTGAGTAATTATTTCTTCAAAATTATACTCTCCCTGTATCTCCTCTTGCAAGTAAACATTCTCTGCCTCCAATCGGTCTTTGAGATTCTTCACCTCTTGCATGGCCAATACAAGCCTGTTGTTATAAACATTTCGCTCTATTTCTGCAGCAGCCCTGTCGGAGAATATCTTGAGTATTTCCTGTTCCTCATTGCTCAAAAGGAGCGGTTTATTATTAAAAAGAGCAATGTGTCCAATAACCTCTCCCTCACGGTTAATAATAGGAACTCCAAAGTAGCCCTCAACCCCTGTATCGCGAATGTACTTTCTATAGGTACCCCGCTCAATAAGCAACGGTTCTTTGCTTTCCATAATTACACCGCAAGGTGTTCCTTCGGTATTATATTCTACATTCTCTCGAAATTCATTCTCCTTAAAGTAGGCCAGGGTTCTCAGTCTCGATTTGCTGGAGTCGGTACATTCCGTAACTACTACCATATGCACATTGAGAGCCATAGACACCCGTTCAACCAGTGTCTTAAAAAAATCGGTACCTAAGGTTGCGGCTGTAGCCTCAGAAAGCGACTTCATCAATCGCTCATGCCTTTTACGCTGCGATATATCTACTATAAAACTTACGTTATACGCGTGTCCTTCAAACTCAATGTGGTTTACGAATATCTCTACGGGAAACTCCGAGCCGTCTTTGCGCAAATGGCTCGACTCAAACCTCAGGCTTTGAACTTGTTTTGACCTGGCCCAGGTGATGGCATATTTTTTCCGGTCGAAATTGGGGTTAATTTCAAAAATGGTCAGGCGGTTGAATTCTTCAGAGCTGTAGCCGTATTGCTCCAGTGCTGTTTTATTGGCAAAGTGAATACAGCCCTGCTCGTCCATCCATAGAATAGCCGCCAAGGCTCTTTCTACTGTAAAACGAGCTAGCTGCGGATGATCTGCTATGGTTTTATTCAAAGACATCTCACGATATATCGTGAGTAATTTAGGCAAAGTTTCCCTTTAGAAGGTAAAATGTCGGCCAAATGATCTTTCGTGTCAGCCGCTATAGACAAAGACACCGTACATAAACCACAAGAAACAGGACAAATGAATCGGTTATTATTTACAGCTACATTATTGAGCTTTACATTGGGCTTAAGTGCCCAAACCCTTCCTTATGCAAAAAAGCATTATAACCTTACCCGAGGAGTAGCCATGGCAGGTTATGATCCGGTGAGCTATTTCGACCAAAAGCCCCAAAAGGGCAGCACTGCCATTAGCTATAATCATTCCGGGGTAATCTATTATTTTGTTTCCGAGGCCAATAAAGCTGCTTTTGTAAAGAATCCGGCCCTTTATGAACCACAGTATGGGGGGTATTGTGCCTATGCGATTGCCGATGGCGATAAGGTAAAAGTAGACCCACTAACTTATAAAATCATAGACCGTAAGCTTTATCTCTTTTACAATTTCAGAGGCACCAACACCCTTGAGCTTTGGAATAAAAATGAGAAAAGCCTACTCAGCAATGCTCAAAAGCGGTGGTCTGAGATAATTCGCAAATAGCTACACGTACGGTTCTGCCATATTTCAATTAAAAGGCTATATTTAATTAACACTTTTTTCAATGGAACTTCAGAGAGTATCTAAAGAAATCTTATCCCAGCTTATTGACATTACCAGGCAGCTTAAACCAACCGATTTCGCCCAACCACTGAGCATATTATCGGGAAATACCGTAGGCAAGCATATTCGACACATTGTAGAGTTTTTCGACCTTATGCTGGCCGGAAGAAACGGAGGAATTGTAAATTATGATAAGCGCGATCATAACAAAACGCTGGAAACCGATCCCAACCTGGCCATTACAAAGATGCAGTCTTTGCAAAAGGCCATTAGTGAAATAAAGAACGACTTTTCGCTCTCACTAAAAGTTAACTACCACGAGAATGAACAATATGAGCAAACCCTGAACAGCTCGTATTACAGAGAACTCCAATACAATATTGAGCATGCCATACACCACATGGCCATTGTGAAAATAGCCTTGCAACATAGCTTTAAGGCCGTTGAACTTCCTGCTCATTTTGGTGTTGCTTATTCCACGGTACGTTATCAAAAAGAGCTTACATGTGCACAGTAACCTTCTTGCCAAAAGCAAAAGGCAACTTTATTCTTACATCCAACCGAGACGAAGATCCTCAACGAGCCAGTTTTGAACTCAGCCGGCAAACCATTGGTGGCCGGCCCGTTCATTTTCCTAAAGACCCAAAAGCCGGGGGCACTTGGCTGGCTACCGATAAAAAGCGATTTACCTTATGCCTGCTCAACGGAGGCTTCGAAAAACACCACCACAAGCCCCCATACCGTTTGAGCCGAGGACTCATGGTGCTGGAGTTTTTTAACCAAAACAGTGTTATTGAATTTATTGAGCATTTCGAGTTTAAAGGAATTGAGCCATTCACCCTGATAATTGTAGAGCACCAAAAAGCCCTTCAGCTGCATCAGTTGGTATGGGATGAAAACAAGCTTCATCACAATGTACTACAAGCCAACCAGCCACACATTTGGTCGTCTTCAACCTTATATCCTGAAGACGTGCGCGAAGAACGCAGGCAGTGGTTTATGCAATGGCTAGAAAGGCAAAGGGAAAAAGAATATGACCAAAAACAGGTGTTACACTTCCATAAATTCGGAGGAAAAGGAGATGCCTGGAACAACTTTGTAATGAACCGGGAGAATAAAGTAAAAACAGTGAGTGTAACATCTGCGGAAAAGGCTGACGGGCACTTTGAGCTTGTTCACGAAAGCCTGGTTTAAACCGATAACATAAAAAAAGCCTCTCTGAAAAATCAGAAAGGCTTTAGTGCGCACGAGAGGAGTCGAACCTCCACGCAACTTAATGCACCACCCCCTCAAGATGGCGTGTCTACCAATTCCACCACGTGCGCGATTGAATGGTGGGCAAAAGTAAATAAGAATTCAACTATTTCAAACAATTAACAGTAGCCATTGGCACTTTCTCTTTTGTGAGATCAAAGCTAGTTTTCTACTTTTAGTTGTAGATTCAACAAAATGGATAAGCAAAATCAAAACAAGCTATTAGGCCTTATCTTCATTGTCATAGGCATAGTGGCCGTGCTCACCAATTTCGATGTGCTTCCCTGGTCGGTCAGGCATTACCTCTTTCAGTGGGAAAACATTCTTATTCTTATTGGTCTGTTTCTACTTGTAACCGATCAAAACAGAAAAGCCGGAACGGTTCTGCTAATTGTAGGCCTTATTTTGGTAATTGATGACTGGTTGCGCATTCACATTTCTATTTGGGACCTTTGGCCCCTCATATTGGTTTTTGCCGGAATTCACATTATCAGGCGAACCGTACCGGCACCCCACACTACTCCTCAAGATACTTCGGCCGCACCTCCTGAAAACCTTATTGAAGACATGGCTATTTTTGGAGGAGGAGACCGGGTTGTTAAAACCAAAGACTTTAAGGGAGGTTCGCTCACTGCCGTATTTGGAGGGTCCAACATAGACCTTACCACCAGCAGTATGCAACAACCGGTTGCTACTTTAAATATCTTCTACCTTTTTGGAGGGTCCAAAATTCGGGTGCCCAAAGATTGGGACGTAGACCTGCGTGTAACCAATATTTTTGGAGGCATGCCAGACAAGCGAATCATTTCCGGACACAGCCACTCTACCGGTAATACGCTGGTCATAAAAGGACTTGTTATTTTTGGAGGGGCTGAAATATCGAACTAACCAATAGGCACTAATAATCAATTGGTTATAGCCAAAAAGTGACTAGTGGCAAGGCGCATTTGGGTGCATTTTTTTAAATTCCTGAATGAAAAAGCTTTTCCTCTCGCTGGCCCTTCTCTTGCTAGGCATGTTACCCACATCTTGCCAAAACGCTCCGGAGGCCGACTTTGCCTTCACCAACGTGAACATTGTTGATGTTGAAGGCGGACAAATACTCGCCAACCAAACCGTATTTATAAAAGACGGCAAGATTAGTCTTATTGTGCCAAGCAATGAAGCACGTCTGGCCAATACACAAACCGTGCGCCCGGGAGAGGGAGGATACCTTATGCCCGGCCTTGCCGAAATGCACGCACACATTCCCGGCAACCAAAATATGCGCCTGCTAGAAGAAACTCTATTTCTATACCTCTCTAATGGAATCACAACTATTAGAGGCATGCTAGGTCAACCATATCATTTAGAGTTGAAGGAAAAAGTAGCTACCGGAGAAATCCTTGGCCCCAGAATTTACACTTCGGGCCCAAGCCTCAACGGCAACTCTGTAACCTCAGTGCAGCAAGCCGAACAAATGGTGAGAGACCAGAAAAAAGCCGGTTATGACTTCATGAAACTACACCCCGGACTAACCTTAGAGAACTTCAATGCCATTGTAAAAACAGCCAAAGAGGTTAACATGCCCTTTGCCGGTCATGTGAGTATTGATGTGGGCATAAGAAATGCCCTGAAGGCCCAATATGCCAGCATAGATCATGTGGATGGATACATTGAGGGTCTGGTTCCTTCCTACATTCGGGTAAACCCAAACGCCAATGGTTTCTTTGGTCTTAACTTCACCGAAATTGCAGATGAAAACCTGCTGGACGAACTCGTACAACTCACCGTAGAAAATGAGGTATGGATTGTGCCAACTCAGGCCATGATGGAGCGATGGGTGGGCCCGGAAGCACCGGAAACTCTGGCCCAAGAAACCGAGATGAAATACATGAGTCCTTCTACTGTAGACAACTGGGTGCGTACCAAAAAGCAAATCATTGAATCGCCTGCCTACGATGCCGAACAAGCCCTCCAATTCAACACACTGCGCAGAAAGATTATCCAGAAGCTTCATGCTGCAGGAGTGGGAATACTGCTTGGGTCAGACGCCCCTCAGGTATTTAATGTGCCGGGGTTTTCCATTCAGCGTGAACTCGATGCCATGGTAAGAAGCGGTATGAGTCCTCTTGAGGCCATTAGAGCCGGAACTCTCAACCCGGCATTGTTTTTTAAGGCTCCCCATGAATTTGGAGCCATAAAAGAGGGGGCCTCTGCCGACCTGATTTTGGTTAGAAAAAATCCTCTGGATAACATTGCCCACTTACAAGATCGTGCCGGAGTAATGGTAAGAGGGAAGTGGCTAAGCCGGGAAGAAATTGATAACAGACTTAAAGAAATTGCGAAAAACTATGGCCATTAAACTCAAAAACCTAAGTGTGCTGTGCCTATGCCTGTTTCTACTGGCGGCATGCCATAAAAGCAACGAGCAAACCCGTGAAACACTGTTGCTCCACAACGGTAAAATTTGGACAGGCAACGACAAACAACCCTGGGCCGATTGGGTGTTGTTAGAAGGCAGCCGCATTAAAACGGTTGGCCGGGGCAGCAACCTCCCCAAGGCCTCCCGGCAAATAGACCTGAAGGGCAAGCTTACTTTGCCCGGTTTTAACGATTCACACGTTCATTTTGCCAGTGCAGGAGCCTTGCTACTGGGTATTAATCTGCTCGATGTAAACGAAGATGCCTTGTTTATAGAACGCATTAAAGAAACCACCCAGCGCCTGCCGAAAGGCAGCTGGATAACTCGTGGTGACTGGGGTGCATATGAGGCTTGGGAAATGGGCTCTGAAGGCAGCAACAGAAACCGCCAAAGCTGGCAGCCCAATAGAGCACTTATTGATAACATTACTCCTGAACATCCCGTACTAGTGACCCGTTTCGATGGTTCAGAAGGCTTGGCCAATCAGCTCGCCTTAGACTACTTAGGCATTGAATCGGCCAGTGGCCTGTTAAAGGGAGATCAACTGGAAGCCGCTTTAGAGCAAGTTCCCGAAAGCTCTTTTGAGCGTAAACTGGCCGAAACGAAAAGGGCTCTGGAAGAGTGTGCCAAATGGGGTGTTACCACTGTTCAGGATATGTCTCCCTTGGACCGAGTAGACATTTACCGCTATTTGCTGGAAAGGGACTCCCTTCTTACCCGAATTAACTTTTCACCCTCCCGTTTAAGTGAAATCTACAACATGATGGAAAACGGCTGGGTAATTGACTGGGAAGAAAACCCCTCACCTGCCGGAGATGAATACATTTCTTTTGGCACCATCAAAAGCCACATTGATGGTATAATGGGTGGCCGATCTGCACGCTTCTTTGAGCCCTACTCAGACAACTCTATGGAAAACCATAGTTGGCGCGGGGGCTGGCGCGAATTTTCCAAAGACATGGACCAATTCAAAAAAATGCTCATTCAGGCCGATAGTGGCCACATTCAATTAAGAGTACATGCCATTGGCGATGAGGCCAACTCCATTCTCCTCGATATACTCGATACATTGGACATGGTGAATGGAGCCAAAGACAGGCGTTTCAGATTGGTACATGCCCAAGTGATTGCCGAAGAGGATTTTGCGCGCTTCAGCAGCCGAAACATTATAGCCGAAGTACAGCCCTACCATGTAACAGACGACATGCGATGGATGGAGGAACGAATTGGTTACGAACGGTGCAAAGGAGCCTATGCCTTCAAAACCTTGCAAGAAGCAGGCTGCCAACTGGCCTTTGGCTCCGATTGGCCCGGAACCAACGCCAGTTATTACCCTATTAACCCACTCTATGGTCTTTATGCGGCTGTCACACGCCAAACCGTAAACGGTCAGCCGGAAAACGGCTGGTTTCCTGAGCAGCGCATAGATTTAGCCACTGCCATAAAGGCTTATACCCAGGGCTCTGCATTTGCCACTTTTGAAGAAGACCTGAAAGGACAAATTAAAGAGGGCATGCTGGCCGATATTGTGGTGGTTGACACCAACCTCTTTGAAACAGAACCCCGGCAGTGGCTCAACGCCCGGTTCGACTACACCATTATGGGTGGAAAAATTGTGTATCGGGGTGAGTAGCTTATTGCCTACTCATCCCTAAGCACATTTACCGGATTGTTGTTAGCTGCGCTAAACGACTTAAAACTCACTGTTAAAAAGGCAATAAGAGCCATAAGGCTTCCCCCAAAAATGAAAATTCCCGCGCCTATATTGGTCTGATAGGCAAAATTATTGAGCCAGGAGCTCATCCAATAATATCCGAGCGGAAACGCCAACACGATGGCCACAAGTATGAGTTTAGCATAATCTTTGGCCAGTAACATAACCAATGCATTGGAAGAGGCGCCAAGTACCTTGCGTATTCCAATCTCCTTTTTCGATTGCTCAGCTGTAAAAGACACCAGACCAAATAACCCAAGACAGGCCACAAAAATTGCCAGTGCCGCAAAACCAATGAACACTGCATTAAATTGCTCATCGCTCTTGTATTGTCGGTCAAATCGTTCGTCCAAAAAGAAATAGTCAAAAGGGTTATCGGGGTAAATCGCATCCCACTTGGCCTCAACGTCATCCATAATGCTGCCCAGAGAGCTTCCCGAAAGTTTCAGGGAGTAATAGTTGCCGGCATTGGGGTTGTAGAAAAAAATAATGGGATCGAGATCTTCTTTCAGAGAAGCCTGATGGTAGTTTTCTACTACTCCAATAATGTTCCAGGACTGTTCATTTCCGGGGTTTACTTTCTCTCCAATGGCCTCCTCAGGGGTGTTGAACCCCAGGTGGTTCATGGCGTTGAGATTAAGTAGCACGGCAGCCGTGTCTGTTTTTAAGTTCTTGTCAAAGCTTCGTCCGGCTATTAAGTCAATTTCAAACTGATCGAAAAAATTTTCATCGATATACATGCGATATATATCTCTCAGCTGATTGGGGTAGTGCTTTGAGGTATAGCCGCTTATGAAAAAGTTTTCTATACCGGGGACACTGTTGGAGAGAGTGAAGCCGGCTATTCCCGGAGTGGCATTAAGCTCTTCTTTAAAAAGCTTTAGCCTGTTCTCGAGGTCTTCTTCATCCCTGCCCGAAGAAGGGGAGTGAATAACCAGGGTTTGATCTATATTTATACCCAACTCCTGATTCCTCATATAGTTGAGTTGTTTGACCACTAGAAAAGTGCCCAAGATAAGTGTAATGGAGGCTGTAAACTGAAAAATGACCAACACCTGACGGAACCCAAAACTACCATTTCGCTTGTAAATCTTACCCTTGAGTACTTTGACCGGTTGAAAAGAGGTGAGCACAAAAGCCGGATAAAGGCCGGAACAAAGGCTCCCTGCAATAACCATAACCAGCAACCCACTCAACACTTCAGTAGACAAGAGTAGATGCCTGTCGAGTGTAAACTCAAGAGCACCGTTGATGTACGGAACGGCAAGAGCTACCAGCAAACCAGCCAGCAACACCGCAAAAAGATTGTACAAAAACGACTCGACTAAAAATTGCAACAATAGGTTAGACCGGTAAGCTCCAACTACTTTTCTAATGCCAACTTCCTTTGCCCGCTTCACCGCTCTGGCGGTGGCCAGGTTCACATAGTTGACCCAGGCAATAATGAGTATGAGGGCCGCAATCACCGATAAAAAATAAATCTGATCAGCCCCACCGTTTTCGCCCATGTCCCAGCCAAGACCTTCCGAGTAGAGATGTATATCCCTAATGTTCTGCGTCCAAAGCACCTCTCGGGCGTTATACTTCTCGTACATTTCGGCCTTTTTGCCATCTAAAAATGTTTCGAGCCGGGCATCAAGCGTTTCCTGATCCACATTGTCTGCCGTCTTCACAAACGTGTAGAAGTCATACCAACCCCAGTTGTTGGGCCAATCTTCATAACCATTCCATGATTTAAGTGAGGTAATGAGCTCAAACTTCATGTGTGAATTTTCCGGAAAGTCCTTAAAAACTCCCGTTACCATAAGCTCTCGTGTTCCTCGCCAGTATATGGACTGCCCGATTGGATCCTTATCGCCAAAGTATCGGGCTGCAGCCGACTCAGACAAAACAATTCGATTGGCCTCATTGAGTGCTTCGCGCCTATCTCCTTCAATTAGTTCAAAGCCAAACATTTCGAAAAAGTTGGCATCGGCCAACACTGCATGCTCTTCATTATAGCGAACTAGTGTGCCGCTGGCTGTTTTCACACTATACACCCCTCCTCCAAAGGGCAAAATGCGTGTGACCATTTCAACTTCAGGAAACTCGGCCAGTAATGCCGGAGCAACAGCAGGGTATACCGGAGCACTCTTTACTTTGAGCTGGCCGTTGCCATACATATCCATTACCACCCTGTAGGTGCTTTCTGCCTTTGGGTGAAAATTGTCATAAGAAAGCTCTTTGAGTACATGGAGGCTAATGAGCAGACAGGCGGCAATACCGGCAACAAGACCGGATAGATTAATGAAACTGTAGCCTTTTTGCTTTCTGAAATTGCGCAGGCTCACTACAATATAATTTTTAAACATGGCTATAGGAATTGAGTTAAATGACCTTTTTCTAAACGATGAGGGCCTAAAGAATTTGAGAACATCCCATATGAACCACCACCGGGCTTTCCTTAGGCCGTACGTTTGTTTACGATAATAAAATGCTTCCAGAAGATCTCCCTGAATCTCATCAATGAGTTCATCGGCACAGTACCACTCTAAAAAGCGATTGGCCCAATTGGGCAAGTCCTGATGATCGAGGGAGCCTTGTTTCATAGCTGGTAAGAAAAGTTGACCTTGGGCATCATTTGCCACAATTTCTGGCGGCTTTCCTGAATTTGCTCCAAAGTGGAAAGCCCCACCTTGGTCACTTCAAAAATTCGTTTTCTCCGTCCGCCCCTTTCAGCAGTTGCTCCTCCCATTTTTGAAGAAATTAACCCTTTCTTTTCCAATCGTTTCAGTACGGTGTGAATGGCCGAGATAGAAATTCGGCTCTTCATATGCTCTGCATAGGCTTCTGCAACCGTATATCCATAGGCCTCTTCGGGCATTACAGCCACTAAGAGCAAAATGGTCTCTTCTAAGTTTCCCAAACTTTGACTCATATTATTTCAACTATTGTAGAACAAATAAAGCAAGAACCACCCATTTCTACAACATTTGTAGAACTTATTGTAAAACACAGACCAAGCTACCGCTCATCAGACCGTCTGTAAGATTTTCTAAATAACTCTTGCAACAGACTTGCATTTGCAACAATATTGCACAAAAGTTATTCTGATTATGAAAAACATAACCACGATCAAATCATTTCTAATGGCGTTTTTGCTGCTAGGTCTTATGGCCTGCGACAATGACGATCCGGAGCCAGTTAATGAAGAAGAGCTGATCACTACCGTTCGGGTAACGTTTACTCCCTCCGGTGGCGGCTCGGCCATTGTAGCTACATTTCAAGACCTTGATGGCGAAGGAGGCAATGCACCGGTAATTACCAACCCTACTTTGGCAGCCAATACTACCTATAGTGTTTCAGTAGAATTCTTAAATGAGTCGGAAACCCCTACAGAAGATATTACTGAAGAGGTAGAAGAAGAAGCCGAAGAGCATCAGGTATTCTTTGTAGCCGCCAGCGGCCTCAACTTTACTTATGCTTACAACGATGAGGACGGTAATGGCAAGCCACTGGGCCTAATGGGCACAGCCACAACGGGCGATGCCAGCAACGGCACGCTTACTGTATTACTCATTCATGAGCCTAATAAAAGCGCCAGTGGCGTAAGCGCGGGCGATCCGACTAATGCCGGTGGCGAAGAAGATGTAAGGGTGAACTTTAGTGTAACCATACAATAACTCAGTAGTTTTCTCAAATACAATTCCCACGGGGCGGCTGAAGAGCTGCCCTTTTTTCGTTTCATCAACCCTACCATCTATACCATGCAGGGTGTGTATTTTGCCTAATTTTTTGCAATATTGACCGATAAACTACCTAATCCGATAATCATGAAGAAGCTAATAAAATTGAACTGGTTGCTGGTGGCCCTTCTGGCTACAGTATCCCTGGGTTGCGACAAAGACGACCCGGATCCGGTAAATGAAGAAGAACTCATTACCAAAGTAGAGCTCACTTTTACCAGCACAGGGCCTATTAACGAGACCATAGTGGCTAGCTGGGAAGATACCGATGGAGACGGTGGCTCTGACCCGGTGATTGACGATATTGTTCTTACAGAAAGTAATACGTACGACCTTACTCTGGCCTTTTTTAATGGGGCTGTAAACATTACTCCAGAAATAAAGGCAGAAGCCAGAGACCATCAGCTCTTCTTTGAAATCAGCTCGAGCCTTACACTTTTGGTAGAATACAACGACACCGAAACAGATTATACTATAGACGGACAGGATTACCCTTTTGGGCTCAAGAATAATGCTTCGGCAGGAAACGCCAGCACCGGTACTCTTACGGTAATTCTGGTGCATGAGCCAGCCAAGTTCCAAACGGGAGTTGCAGAGGGAGACCAAACCAATGCCGGAGGCGAAGAAGATGTGCGGGTAACGTTTAATGTTACTATTCAATAGCAGCTACTACAGCAACCACTTAAGGGCTGTTTGGGTAAACAGGTGTTAACACATCTGCCGGCCGAAACAGCCTTTTCTTTTATCATTTTGCATTGTAGCTCTCTGTCGAATCTTTTAACTTATTCCATCAATATCAACTTTTGAACCTCCTAGTATGAGCCACAAAATACAGACCCTTTCCGGTTACTTTCATGAGTATCAAAAAAGCGTATTGGAGCCCGAAGCCTTTTGGTCCAGAATTGCTGAATCGTTCCACTGGCGTAAAAAATGGACTAAAACCCTGGAATGGGACTTTGAAGGCCCCAATGTGAAGTGGTTTGTGAATGGTAAGCTCAACCTAACTGAGAATATTTTTGAACGCCATTTATATACTAAAGGAGAAACTCCTGCCATCATCTGGGAACCTAATAATCCGGATGAACCTAACAGAACCCTTACTTATAGCGAATTATACCGCCTTACCAACCAGTTTTGCAATGCACTAAAGGCTCAGGGTATTGGTAAAGGCGATCGGGTGATTATCTACATGCCCATGGTTCCGGAGGCAGCCATCGCCATGTTGGCCTGTGCCAGAGTAGGCGCCATTCACTCAGTGGTCTTTGCAGGGTTCTCGGCTAGTTCTCTGGCCGATCGAATTAATGACTGCCAGGCCAAAATGGTACTGACATCCGATGGTAACTTTCGTGGCCAAAAGCAAATTGAGGTAAAGGCGGTTGTAGATGAAGCCCTGACCAAATGCACATCGGTGCAAAAGGTAATTGTACTGCAACGAACACATCAACCCGTGAATATGGTGACCAACCGCGACCTGTGGTGGCACAATGCAATTGATGGCCAGCCCTACGAGTTTGAGGCGGAAGAAATGGACGCTGAAGACATGCTGTTTATTCTTTACACCTCAGGATCTACCGGCAAACCCAAAGGGGTAGTGCACACCACGGGGGGGTACATGGTATATAGCTATTATTCGTTTCTCAATGTATTTCAGTATAGTCAGGGCGATATTTACTGGTGTACGGCCGATGTAGGTTGGATTACCGGCCACTCATACATTGTCTACGGCCCGTTATTGGCAGGGGCCACCACGCTAATGTTTGAGGGAGTCCCCACTCATCCTCATCCGGGCCGATTCTGGGAAATTGTAGACAAATATAAAGTCAACCAATTCTATACCGCGCCCACAGCCATCCGTGCCCTGCAAGCTTACGGCCTGGAGCCTGTAGAACCCTATAGTCTCTCTTCGCTAAAGGTTATAGGTTCTGTTGGCGAGCCCATCAATGAAGAGGCCTGGCACTGGTATCATGACCATATAGGCAAAGGCAATTGCCCTCTGGTAGATACCTGGTGGCAAACCGAGACAGGAGGAATCATGATTTCGGCCCTGGCAGGCATTACACCAAACAAACCGGCACATGCTTCGCTGCCTCTTCCGGGTGTTCAACCGGTGATTGTAGATGCGGAAGGCAATGAACTTACCGGAAATAATGTAGAAGGCAATTTGTGCATAAAGTTTCCATGGCCGTCCATGTTGCGCACCACTTATGGCGATCATGAAAAGTGCAAAAACGTATATTTTTCGACTTACAAGGGCATGTATTTTACGGGCGATGGAGCCAAAAGAGACCATGACGGTTACCTCAGAATACTCGGTCGGGTAGATGATGTGATTAACGTTTCGGGACATCGAATGGGAACGGCCGAAGTAGAAAATGCCATCAACGAGCATCCAAAAGTGGTAGAGTCGGCCGTGGTGGGTTTTCCACACGAAGTAAAGGGCCAGGGCATTTATGCTTTTGTGATTTGCGACATGACAGGACGCACTGAGGAGAGTCTGAAGGAAGAAATAAAAGAGACCGTGCGCAAAATTATTGGCCCAATTGCCAAACCGGACATAGTGCAAATAGTGCCCGGGCTTCCTAAAACACGCTCAGGAAAAATTATGCGCAGAATTCTCCGTAAGGTGGCCAGCAAAGACCTATCAAACCTTGGTGATACTTCTACCTTGCTCAATCCGGAAGTGGTAGACGACATTATTAAAGGGGCAGGCCTTTGAGCCAATCGGTCTACTGCTTAAAAAAGAGACGACTGAGTAGATTGAGTTTCGGGTACTTGAAGCTCATAACCTAGTTCAGCATTGAGTTTTTTAATAAAATAAGCAGAGAGTAATGGAGAAGCTTTCTCTAAATTCTGGTGTACAAAAAAGTAAATATCTGTCAGGCCTCCGGTAGCCACCCAAGCCTTTATTCGTTGCAACCAATCATCTAGCCGAGTATAGTCCGACTCATGGTTGGCTCCCACATAGCGAATAAAAACCTGCGGTGTTGTGAGGCGCATATGAAGCAAATCTCTACGCCCTGCTGTGTCGGTAATGATATTAGAGACTCTTTTAGACTCCAGCAATTGGTAGAAGCGATTGGCCACGTCTTCCTGGTTCAGCCAATCGGTATGTCTTACTTCAACCGCCAGGGGTATTTCTTTGGGGAATCCATTGAGAAAACGCTCCAGCCTATCCCAGTTTTTTGGTCCAAAGTTGTTGTGCAGTTGTAAGAATACCATGCCCAACTTTTCTTCCAGACCAATTAGCGACTCGCAAAATTCCTCGGTATATCTGTCCACATCATTCAGCCTTTTCATATGGCTAATCATCTGGTTTACCTTTGGAAAAAACCTGAAGTGATCCGGTGTCTTTTGCGCCCAGGCCGCATACTGCTCTTTGCTATAAAAATTATAGAAAGTGGCATTAAGTTCTATGCTGTTGAATTGCGTGGCATAGTAGGTCAATTCATCTTTGGTACCTCTCGGGTAAAAACCTTTCAGGTCAGATCGGTTCCATTTGGCACAACCTACATAAATACGAGGCTTTTGAAGTCCTTCTCCCTTGCTTAGCAAAGCAAGGGTTCCTTCATGGTCGGGAGGAAGAGTAAAATCGATGGATTCAGGGTTGGCAACGCCTCCAAATTTCATAGCAAAGAGGTTTATGTGTAACTAACCCAACTATTGGGCAGATATTCAACCTTTGAAGACCGGGCAGCCAACTCTCTATACGGATGAGGCTGCCTGGTATTAAGCGTCTTCGGCTATTACTTCCTTCACATCGTTGGGCAACATCTGTTTTAGCAGATTCTCTATGCCATTTTTAAGGGTAACCGTTGAAGCAGGACATCCACTACACGAGCCCTGAAGGTTTACCTTAACCACTCCGTCTTGAAATGAAGAGAAACCAATGGCTCCACCGTCTTGTTCTACAGCTGGCCGAATGTATTCATCCAGTATACCCTTTATTTTCTTTACCACTTCTGAGTCGTTTTCATCGAAAAGAGGGTCTTTATCCAGCTCTTCCAGCAACAGTGGTTTTTCGTTTTCCAAATAGGGTTTTATTACAGACTTTATCTCGTCTTGAATTTCCAACCAATCAACTTCCTCTTTCTTGGTTACGGTAATAAAGTTGCTCATGTAAAACACCCGGTCTACATAAGGCAATTGGAAAAGTTCTTGTGCCAATGGCGACTGCTGAGCGGCCTCGGCATTGGGGTAATCAAAGCTGACACCATCTTGAAGCAACATAAAGTTAACCACAAACTTCATTGAGTTTGGGTTAGGGTTGGCTTCCATATATATATTTACCGGTCTCATATCAATTGTAATTTGCTAAGTCTTAACCGCAAAGGTAAGGGATAAGTTCTTAGTCTTCCTTTAATTCGCCTTCCGATTTGGCAACCAAAGAAGAAACCACCGTATCTCCGGTCACGTTTACAACCGTTCGAAGCATATCCAGTGGCCTATCTACCGGAAAGATAATGGCTATCCATGCCGGATTAAGCCCAACCGATTGCAGCACTACAACCATCATTACCAGGCCTGCACTAGGAACGGCCGCACTACCAATTGAGGCCAGGGTGGCCGTGAGTACAATGGTTAGCTGCTGCACTAGCGAGAGATCTACCATATGTAGCTGGGCCATAAATACTACGGCTACCGCCTGATACAGGCTGGTACCGTCCATGTTTACGGTTGCTCCTATTGGTAAAACAAAGCTCGATACGTTTTTAGAAACCCCAAGATTTTCTTCTACACACTCCATGGTAACGGGAAGTGTAGCCGCGCTGGAACTGGTTGAAAAAGCCAGAAACTGTGCCGGACTTACCTTTTTGAAGAACTTGCGGTAGGTAAGCGATTTAATAAAGGTGCGAATAATGGTTGGGTAAAACCCGAAAATGAGAAAAAGCAAGCCAAGAACGAGGGTAACCGAGTAAGAGGCCAGCCCTTTAAAAATCTCGAATACCTGAGCCGGTGTATCGGCCATTTTGGCAATTACTCCGGCCAAAAGACAAAACACAAAAAACGGAGCGGCTTGCATTACATAGTCCACCATTTTCAGAAAGACCTCGTTGGCTCCATTAATAAACGAACTCAGCCCGCTCACTTTATCATCGGGCAGAGCAGCCATACAAATGCCAAAGAAGATCCCAAAAAAGATCACCTGCAGCATGAGTTTATCGTTGCCCAGAGAGAGTATTATGTTTTGTGGCACCATGTCTACCAAAAAGGCAAGTGGACCGGCATCTTTATTTTCTGAAGCTGCAGCCTGCTTTTCGGCTACCATTTGTTTCTCTTCTTCAGACATCTCCTGATGTTCATACAGGTGGTCATACTCGGGGTTATCGCGATAGTTCTTGCCATCCAGTATTTCGACACCGTTTTCCAATGCCCAAAACTCATAGCTTAGCCTGTTCTTGATGCGTTGCTCGTCATCGATGAGCGCGCCCGGTTTAATCACGTTGACCAGGAGTAAGCCAATACCCACTGCGGCCACCGTGGTTACCAGGTAAAAGCCAAGTGTTTTACCTCCCATTCGACCTAACTTAGACATGTCTTTGAGGCCTGAAATACCGCTTATGATAGACAGCAACACCAGAGGTACTGCAATGTATTTGAGCATACGAATAAAAATCTGCCCAAAGGGATCGATCCAGTCTATGGTAAATTGATTCCAGCCTACAGAACTTGAGAGGAATGCCCAGATTACTCCGGCAAACAGTCCAATCATGATTTTGACATGCAAAGGAAGTTTCTTCATGACCTGAAAGTGAGGGTTAATTAAGTCGATTAGACCTGCTAATTAGCAAATAATCGGCAATAACCAAAGCTGACATTGCCTCAACGATAGGTACTGCTCTTGGCACCACACAGGGGTCGTGCCTTCCCTTTCCTGATACTACTACCGTCTCCCCGGCTTCGTTGATGCTCTCCTGGTCTTGCATAATGGTGGCTACCGGCTTAAAGGCCACGTTGAAATAGATATCTTCTCCATTGCTTATACCTCCCTGAATACCACCAGAGTAATTGGTTTTGGTCTTTACATGGTCATTTTCGGTGTAAAAAGCATCGTTATGCTCGGAGCCCTTCATTTTCACCCCTTCAAAACCACTACCATATTCAAAGCCTTTTACAGCATTGATGCTCAACATGGCTTTGCCCAATTCGGCATGCAACTTGTCGAATACCGGCTCTCCCAAACCAGCCGGTACGCCCTGTATGACTCCGGTTACAATTCCACCAATGGTATCTCTGTTTTTCCTGGTTTCATCAATGAGCTCAATCATTGCACTGGCCGTGGCACTATCGGGGCATCGCACTATATTCTCTTCGGCAGTGGCTAGGTTAAGTTCTGTATAATTTTTTTGGAGTTGCAGACTCCCCACTTGCGACACATAGGCTTGGCAGCTTACTCCGTAGTGCTTTAACAGCAACTTGGCAATTGCTCCTGCTGCTACCCGAGCCACGGTTTCGCGGGCAGAAGACCGGCCTCCACCTCGGTAGTCTCTCACACCGTATTTAGTATGAAAAGTATAGTCGGCATGTGAGGGCCTAAACTTATCGGCAATGTGAGAGTAGTCTTTACTCTTTTGATCTTTGTTGCGAATAATAATGCTGATGGGCGTTCCTGTGGTTTTTCCTTCAAAAACACCGGAGACTATTTCAAACTCATCGGCCTCTTTGCGCTGAGTTGTAATTTTTGATTGCCCTGGTTTTCGTCTATCAAGTTCGGACTGTATAAAAGCCTCATCGATGGTTAGTCCTGCCGGACAGCCATCGATAACCACTCCCAAAGCCGGGCCATGCGATTCACCATAGGTATGTATCTGAAAGAGTTTTCCGAAAGTATTTCCCATTATTTCTTAACAAACAAAAACGTTGCGCCCGCCAACATAGCAATTATCAACAGATTGGCTATAATTTGAGTGGTATTATCTTTCTTGAGCGGCTTGAGTTCGTTAGATGCCAGGTCTATGGAATCGTAGAACGAACCCAAATCGGTAGAAGAGATAGAAACATTTTGCTTGCTTTCTCCGGTCACTTCAAGCTTAATTTCTGAACGCAGCGTGTCGTAAGTTTCTGTTTTGGGATTAAAAAACACCCAGCTAAAATAATCTTTGAGGTTGTATTGACCGGGCTCATTGGGTATGCCAAAGTAACTGTACTTCTTGGAGCCGGTAACTCTTCCTGCACCGCGATTAATGTCTTGGGCAATATTGGGCGGATAAATGTCCATTTCGCGAGTGCCGGGTACTATCGGATCGTTGATACCACTAATGTTTCCTTCGCCATATATATTGAATTCGTAAGAAAAGCTTTCCCCGGTTTCTACCGTAGTCTTGTCAATCTTTTCGTCCAGTTCAAAGTCTCCTACGGCCACTACATCTTTCAGAGGATGTGGCGGCAAGGCTTTTACTTTCACAGTTTTCTCTTTGGTATAAAATGTCTTGAAGTCTTCCTGCCTGTCGCGACCAAAAAAAGAAGGTGAGCGGGCAACTCTGAACTTAATCATTTCGAAAGGCACCGATGGAAACACAACAGGCTCTAGGTTGAGGGGATAATAAGTGGCCTGATAAATTTTGTATCGGGTGTAGTTCTTACCATTAATGGTCACTCGTTCTCCATAAATGTTTTCTATGTTAAAGTTTTCTTCCCAACAGTTTTCGGGTCTCAGGTCTTTGAGAATGGTAGACAGCTGTTTACCGGCTTCGTGAAACTGGAGAGGAGCTCTGTTAGCATCGGCCACATAAAAAGCAAAGGTTGTGGTAAAGCCTTCGCCCACAAAAACTTCGTCTTTATCTGTAGTGAGGGCCAAAAAGGCGTCTTCTTCAACGTCTACAAACTCGGGTTCGCTTCGGTTTCTTCCGCCAAACAGGTCGTCAAAAGCATCTCTTCCAAACGGGTCGAACCTTCTTCTGGAGTTAGACCTTCGCTCTACCGGTGGGGTTACTTTAATTTGTTTACCCTGAGAGCTTATTTCTATGCCATTGACTTTTATAGTAAACGGATCGAGGGTATACGTGCCTTCTTCCAGCGGCATATAGCTTTGCCTAATGCTTTGGGAAGAGCTTATTTGGCCATTTACAATATTCGTTTTACTGGAAGAAGAGGTTCCTCTCTTGGCAAAACCTTCTATGGTTGGAAAGTCGGTGTAGTTCTTAATAGAACCGTTGCTTACGGTTACGGTGATGGTGAACATTTCATTCATGCCCACCTCATCTGGACCCAATTCAATAGAAATATCTTGTGCCCATAGGCTGCCTGCACAAAAGAGAAGACAGCTCCAAACCATTAAAAATACCCGAGAATTTCTCATAATTTTTCATTAAATTCGTTACCCATTCAGGAAACAGCTTTCAAAGATAAACTCATTTTTGAAAGACTATAACCTGAATTATCTGACCTACGTACAGTAGGTACGACCAAACCTAAAAGTAGATTCATAACCCTAAACGTTCTTAACATGTTGGAGTATTTCAAGACTATTCTCTCAAAGGTGAGCTTCGACAAGCGCCTTTTTGAAAAAGAGTTGAGAAAAGCCGTTAAATCACTCATCTCGGATGAGTTAGAAGAACTGAAAAAGTGGTGTTACACCAAATTTGGCCACATGTATGGCCCGATTATCGACAAACAGTTCGTATTGATAAGATAAACAGTATTTGAACCCAGCCCATCCTAAAACGATGGGCTTAACTTTTTTTAAGGAAATTTAAGTTCCTCACCAACCCACTCCACTTGGTTCTTTTTACTGCCGATTTTCTGAAAACTTCCCGAAAAACCTCCTCTGTTAAATCTTGCCAATTATTGTTAAAAAGTGCTTTTAGTTCTGTAGACGGTTGAAAGGCCGGTTCTTGGTGGGGAGAAGAAAAGCGATTCCAGGGACAAACATCCTGGCAAATGTCGCAGCCAAAGGCCCAGTTTTCCATTTGGTCTTTAAATTCCGTAGGAATCTCTTCCTTAAGCTCAATGGTAAGGTATGAAATGCATTTACTGGCATCGAGAGCGTAGGGTGTTATGGCATCGGTAGGGCAGGCATCTACGCAACGAGTACACGTGCCGCAGTAGTCTTTTATAGGACCATCGGGCTCCAGCGGCAAGTCTATGATTAGCTCGGCCAAAAAGAAAAAGCTCCCGGCTTGTTTGTTAATGAGCAAGGTGTTTTTACCAACCCAGCCCAGCCCGGACTTCTCGGCCCATTGCCTTTCCATTACCGGAGCAGAGTCTACAAATAAACGGCCTTCTATGGCGCCAACTTCTGCCTTCAGCGCCTCAAAAAACACTTTCAGCTTATCTTTAATCACATGGTGGTAGTCTTCACCGTAGGCATATTTGGCCAACTTGTAATGCTCCGGATGCTCTTTGGCCAGATCTTTTTGTGGGTAGTAATTATAAAGCAATGACACCACAGACTTGGCACCGGGAACCAACTTGGAAGGATCCAGGCGTTTGTCAAAGTGGTTTTCCATGTATTTCATTTGTCCATGCCTGCCGCTTTTTAGCCAGGCCTCCAGCCGGGGAGCCTCTTCGGCCAAAAACTCGGCCTTGGATATGCCACAAAACTGAAAGCCTAATTCTTTGGCCTTCTGTTTTACGAAGCGGGTGTTATGAACAATGGCTGACTTCATAGGTGTGGTTTTTCCACGGGCTGAATAAGTCCCGGAGCGCAACTGCTTAACCGAACAGAGTACCTGTTTGCCCCGGTTTTTTCATTTTAAGGTGTTCATAGGCCAAATGGGTAGCCTCACGACCTCGCGATGTTCTTTTTAGAAACCCTTCTTGTATTAAAAACGGCTCGTAAACCTCCTCAATAGTTTCGGCTTCTTCGCCCACGGCTGTGGCAATGGTAGAAATACCCACGGGCCCACCCTTAAACTTTTCGATTATGGTAAGCAGTATGCGATTATCCATATCGTCTAGCCCATGGGAGTCTACATCGAGGGCATTGAGGGCCATTTCGCTTATTTCTTTGGTAATTCTGCCTGTGCCTTTAATCTGAGCAAAATCACGGGTTCTTCTCAACAAATTATTGGCTATCCGAGGGGTTCCCCGGCTGCGTCTGGCTATTTCAAAAGCCGCATCGTCATCGATGGGCGTATTCAGTATATCGCACGAACGCATGACAATCCGGGTAAGTAGCTTGGAGTCGTAGTACTCCAAACGGGCATTGATGCCAAAGCGGGCACGCAGCGGAGAGGTAAGCAAACCTGAGCGTGTAGTGGCTCCTACCAGTGTAAAGGGGTTAAGGCCAATTTGCACTGTTCTCGCATTGGGCCCGGAGTCGAGCATAATATCAATTTTATAGTCTTCCATGGCCGAGTAAAGGTATTCCTCCACTATGGGGTTAAGGCGGTGGATTTCGTCTATAAAGAGTACATCGCCTTCTTCCAGGTTGGTAAGCAAGCCCGCCAGATCGCTGGGCTTGTCCAACACCGGCCCGGATGTTACTTTAATCTCTGAGTCCAGTTCGTTGGCTATTATATGAGAAAGGGTGGTTTTACCCAGACCGGGAGGGCCATGAAGCAGCACATGGTCCAATGGCTCCGATCGTTTTTTAGCAGCCATCACAAAAATTTTCAGGTTGGCCACAATTTTATCCTGACCGGAGAAATCTTCGAAAGACAACGGCCTAAGTGCTCTTTCAATGTCTTTCTCAGACGAATTAAGCTCATCGCCACTGGCATCAAGATAGTCTTCCCTCATTCTTCTTTTTCAATTGATCTGAAAAGATAAGGATAGTCTGCCAGAAACATGAATGAATTAACTAATCTCATAGGCTTGGCAGGCTATTCAATTATCTTTGCCAAAAATAAGGCAATGGATAGGAATAAGCTCTCTAGGATTTATCTTATTGTATTGATGATCGCCATTTTTGTGGTGTACACCTACCGTAAAAATCAGCCACATGAAATGGTAGTAAGGGGCACCACTATGGGCGGTACCATTGGCTACACGGTAAAATACCTCGATAAACAGCAACGCAACTTAAAACCTCAGATAGACTCTTTGCTGGCCGATTTTAACCAGGCTCTTTCTACTTACGTACCTGACTCTGAAATATCGTTGTTCAATCAAACAGGGAAGCATAGTTTCAAACAGCCTTATTTTTATGAAGTGCTGGAAGCCAGCCGCGTGGTGTATGAAAAAACCAACGGGGCGTTCGACCCAACAGTGGGCCCTCTCATTAATGCCTGGGGTTTTGGCGAAGGTGGTTTTATGGGACCTGACAGTGCTCAGGTAGACTCATTGCTACAGTTTGTAGGTTTTGAGAAACTTAGCTTCGACAGCTCTGAGGTGCGTACTTCTCAAACAGGACTGAAACTCAATTTTTCGGCCATTGCCAAAGGGCAGGCCATAGATGTAGTGGTGAACTGGCTGCTGAGCCGGGGCCTTGAAAACTGCATGGTAGAAATTGGTGGGGAAGTACATGCTCGTGGCCAAAACCTTGATGGCGATGCCTGGGTTATTGGCATTGAAGTGCCCGATGAACAGCGTATAGGAGGCATTTTCGATGCCGTAAGGCTGGAAAATGCTGGGTTGGCCACCTCTGGCAATTACCGGAACTTCCGAGTTCTTGAAGACGGCCGAAAGGTGGCTCATACCATTAACCCAAAAACGGGCTTTCCTCAGATGCAGACACTATTGAGTGCCACAGTGGTGGCCCCCAACTGTATGTTGGCCGATGGTTATGCTACGGCTTGTATGGTACTGGGAAAAGACAAGAGCATTGAATTGATAGAAGCAGACCCGAACCTGGAGTGTTACCTGATTTTTGCAGATGAAAATGGCCACATAGATACCTACATATCTGGCGGCCTGAGAGGCAAAACGGTTAAAACAGAAAAAAGTGAATAGTTGAACTTATTCATTCCAATTCGAATTTTCTTAGCATCTTTGCAATCTTGTTGCAAAAGTAAGGGTAAGAGTTGATCGTCAATGCTATTATATTGTTCCTTTCTGCGGCCATTCCGGGAGCTGTATTGCTACGCACGGGGCTAATGTTTGGACAGCGCATGCAGTTGTTTTTGGTGTTTGCCGGTGCCTACCTGTTTTCCGTTACCATCATTCATCTTATTCCGGACTTATTCCTTTCTAATGAGAATCCATTTAACATTGGGCTCTATGTGCTCATTGGCTTCTTTTTACAAAAGGTTATTGAAAACTTTACCAGCGGGGTAGAGCATGGGCACGTACATGCTCACGCAGAACACTCCGTAGTATATCTGCTGGTGGCTCTTTGTTTACATTCATTTTTGGAGGGCAGCATCATGACGGATTCCATACACTCAAACCACAGCCCCGAGCTGGCCTATGAGCATGGCAGCTCTCCTAAAATATTGTTGGGTATAGTAATGCATAAAATACCGGCTGCAGTAGCTCTAATGGCTCTATTGCTCAACAGATTCAAGCTAAAATTTCAAGCCTACTCAGCCTTGCTCATATTTGCCCTGGCCTCTCCCTTAGGCCTGTTTGTCAGCGAGTTTATGAGCCATGGCAACTTATTACCCGAAAAGTACATGATCATTTTCTTTGCCATTGTGGCAGGTAGCTTTTTACAAATTTCTACAACCATATTTTTTGAGACAGACCCTAATCATAAGCTCAATTGGTTGCGGTTTGGGGTCTCGGTTTTTGGAGCCTTGTGTGCCGTATTGGCACAGCTGGTTATCTGAAACCTTGTTGCGTAGCTTTTCTTAATACATTTGGACATGGGGCATCATCACCATCATCATCATGGCCACGCGAGCACGAAAAACTTGAAGGTGGCCTTTTTCCTGAACCTGGGTTTTACCTGTATTGAATTTATTGGAGGCTTGTTTACGGGCAGTCTGGCCATTCTATCGGATGCGCTGCACGATCTGGGCGACAGTGTGAGCATAGGCCTGAGCTGGTACTTTCAAAACCTATCGGAAAAGAAGCGGAATAATACATTTTCGTATGGCTACAAACGCTTTTCGTTATTAGGTGCCATTATTAATGCCGTGGTGCTGCTTGTGGGTTCGGTCATAATCATCAGCCGGGCAGTGCCTCAGGTACTTAACCCTACCGAGGTGAATGAAAAAGGCATGCTCTACATAGCCATTTTCGGTGTATTGGTAAATGGGGTGGCGGTACTAAGACTTAGAAAGGGAAGCTCTATTAACGAACGGGTTATTAGCCTTCATTTGTTGGAAGATGTGTTGGGTTGGATAGCCATTTTGGTGGGCAGTTTGCTCATCATGTACTTCGATTGGTATTTCATAGACCCTCTGCTCTCTGTGCTTATCGCCTTATTTATTATCTACAACGTGTTTGTAAACATCAAAAAAAGCTTCAGCATTATTCTTCAGGCCACACCTGAAGAAATAGATCTGGAAAAGGTGCATAAACGCCTGAGAACCATCCCCGAGGTCATTGAGGTTCACGACTGCCACGTTTGGTCTATGGATGGAGAATACCATGTACTCTCGGCACATCTGGTACTCGACAAGTCGTACGACCTACGCCTGCAAGCGGCCATTAAAAAACGAGCGAAATATCTGCTTCACGAATTAGGCATTGAGCATTCTACGCTTGAGTTTGAACTCAAGGACGAACACTGCAAAGACTGTTAAACTAAAACTGCTTTAAGAAAGTAACTAGTCTTAGAAGTGAGCCAATTCGCGTTAAAGCAGAGTTTTGCTAACCTATTTGGCGCGCTTCCCCGAAAACCCAAAACCTAAATAGGGAATGATTTTGCGAATCAGCTTCCACCCAACGGCCAGATAAACCCAAAACACAATAGCCCCGAATAGAGTGGATATTGGTAAAAATAGAATAGAGAATAAAATAGCATCTGTTCCCACATACTCTTGATTGTTTATGTTAAGAGGAACTCCTAAAAGTAGCAGCACGAAGACGAATAATGTTATAGGTATAAAAAGCCCCGCAAAGCTATACAAAACCAGTGTTAACAGATCTTTCGACCGTAAATGCCGAATCTTTGATAAATCCATAGCTGCTCTATTTTATTCCTGAAAATAGTAAGAAGCCGGTTAAAAAAACTACTTACTTAAAACACTCTGGTTTGTGTTTTAAAAGATTCATGGCGGCCGCTGTTAAACTAAAACTGCTTTAAG
>NZ_DBHC01000012.1:0-25376 GCF_002296035.1 Roseivirga sp. UBA838 | reverse complement strand
AAACTAAAACTGCTTTAAGAAAGTGAGTTTGGCAATGGTTTGTTGCTGCTGAAAGTCTCTCTCGTGGGTGCTAATGGTGTTGCTGTTAAAAACCAAGTATAAAAATGAAAGGGGCTGATACTCCCAACTGAAACGCACATTCCATCTGCCCTGATCATCGAAAGAATTGTACTGATAAAAAGAAGACATTTGAATGCGTGGGTTCACAGCCAGTCTTGCACCTAAAGTGGTTAAGTGCGTTGCCATATTTTGTTGTAGAATACCCAGTTCTTCAAGTAGAATGTATTCATAGTCAACGTTTAAGGCAAAGTGAGGAGAAGGGGCCACTCTTGCTCCTCCTACTACCTTTTTCTGTCTTCCATTGTAAAATTCACCCCACTCATAGCTTCCGCTAAGCGACCACTTCTTAGACTGATCGGTTCTAATATTGATATCGTGCCTCACATAAAAGAACTCCTCTTGCGGAATAGCAATACCCAATGGGGCAAAGCTAAAGTTGATGTTCTGCCAGGTGGGTGTAATGGCGTATTCCACAAAGCTTCCATCAGTAAAAAACACATATATGGGAAAGAGGTAAAGACTGGCTTGCTGAAAACTGCCCGGATTGTTGGCATCGTGATAATAATTCACAAACAGCCCCGGATCCCACCTTCTTATCCACTTCAGTTTTTTGGGTCTAACAATCCAGTAGCCTCCGGGGTTATGCCTGATTACATTGCTCTGGCTTATAAATCCCATGGCCGGGTTGTAGGATTGGTCTATGTACTCGGTTACCCAGCCCCAGTAAGACTTATTAGCCTGTCTTCCGGCAAAGAACCTTCCGGCAAAACCCAGATCACCCTTTTCATAATCGGTAGAAACAGAAGCAAGGTAATTGACCGTCCACTGATCGGAAGGTCTAATGAGCCCGTCTATGGTCCATGTGGAATTGTTTTGGGTTTCTCTATTTAGCGACTCTGACCTTTCATTGAGTCGGTGTGTAAACATAAAGCCCACGTTGTTCTCCTTGCCGTAGTTATGGGCATACCTCAGTACACCAAAATTGGCGGCCTGCGAAATGTCTGTAGCGGCCTGATGAATATACATGCCGGCCAGTGTCTGTTTCTCGTCTCGTTGAGTATACCTTACACCCACATCGATGGGGGCCGGCTGCGCATTGAAATCACCGGCCAAACCAATTTTTCGACTAAAAAAAGGCCTAATGGCAAACTGATAACTGCCAGACCATATCCCTGAGTTTTCCAGAAAAAATTGCCTTCGCTCAGGAAAGAAGATATTGAACCTCTCCAGGTTGTTTACGGCCCTGTCTACATCGGCCTGAGCAAAGTCTGTATTGAAGGTAAGGTCTACTACCGTATTGGGGTTCACAGCCCACTTAGCGTCTACACCCAGTTTAAAACTACTCTCGGTAGTTTTTGCACCGTCCTCCGTTTGGTTTTCATATTGAAACAAAGCATAGGGTTCCACACGCACATTAGCGCTTGGCTCCGGCAGCTCCAATCCTTTCAACTGCGCTGCGTAAGTCATTCGGTATGGACTAAACGACTGTGGAATGGCCGGAAAAACGGTTTGTTCATAGTCCCTTCTGGCCAGCCGGGTAAACGTAATACCCCAGATTACCTCCTCATCTTTTATGGGCAAATCGTACCGTAGCGACTTAAAAGGAATGGCAAATTCGGTATAGTAGCCCTCATTGGTCTGAGAGGTTCGCACCGTCCAAAGAGCATTCCAGTCGTTGTCTGTGCTCTGGTCATTAAAGTTCTGCAGGTCTCGCTGATTGCCATAAGGTGTGGTCTGGAAGGCAACGGCATATTGCTTTAGGTTTTGTGGGTCTAGTTGTATGCCGAAAATATCATTTTCTCCCCAGCTGAAATCACGCCTTAAATCCTGAACGCGAATGCCTCGTTTGCCTAAACTATCGGCACAAAATGCCCCTACATACAGGTACTTATCATCAAAAAGTACTCGCACTTGCGTTTTGTACCGATACGCTCCTCCCTGCCTTGGCTCCATTCTAAAGAAATCAGCAATGGGTACAGCCCTTTGCCAATCGCTTTCGTTTAGCTTACCATCAATTTTAATGGCTCCTTTTGCCCGAATTGCCCGAACAACCTCTTTTTCTTTTGGAGGCGAAAAGTTTCCGTCTGCTTGCTGTGCAGTCAAGGCGGTTGACCAAAAGAGAAAGAGAAAAAACAGGGAATAAAGTTTCATTGAGTTGGGTTCATATAAGCTGACGTTTACCCTCTAATGCAAGCCCCCAAATCACCGTCAAAGCAGAAAAAACTAGTAACACAGATATATTCATAAATACGCCAGCTGTACGGCTCCTCGATCGGAACTGAAACTCCGGCAGGTTGTCGAGCTCTTGCAATCCGAGCATTTCATTTTTGAACACGAAGGGCATAAAATGGGCTCTCCAGTTCAAGCTAAAAGACCTTACATAATCTTTGAACTGTTCGTAATGTGCAGAAGAGGTGCCGGCCAGCCGAGTGGCTCCATCGTGAAACATGACAGCCGGGCTTAGAATCCCCCAGGCATTTACCCATCTTTGCTGTTTGGCTAGCTGTGCATCGAACCTTTCAATAAGCGGGGCGAGCCGTTTTTCTGTAAGTTCCTGGCTGGCAAAATAGTCTTGCCAATAACCATAAGCATTCTCTCCTTTGTTGCTTATCAGTTCCGGATGGTTTCGTAGGTACTCATCCAGCACTTTATTCTGCTCCTTACTTAGTTCCTTTTTAGTCTGCCGAATCTCATTGAGCAACTTTACTCTGGAAGGCATGGGATACACCGTATTAGCAGCCTGATTGATCACAGTGGGTACAACCAGTACCAGTAGAATCCATAGAGAGAGCATAGAAACGGCATTTCTGGCCGAAGATCTCCCCAAGAGGTTCGCCAAGTAAGAGATGGCAAACCAAAAAGCCAGATAGGCATAAGTGAGTAGAAAGAAAACTAACAACTGCATACTAAAACCTGTGCGGGCGATAAGAACCGTGGCCAGGAGAACCGCAGTGAGTATGAGTAACAGGAAGAAATAACGGATAATGAACCGCTGCAACAACCATAGATTTATTTTGATAGGATTCGAAGCCAACAGTTTTAACCGACCGGATTCTAACTCCCGGGTACGCAAATTGTAGGTGAACGCAATAATTATAAGAGGTACAAGGTAGGTTAGCACAAAGGCCAAATCGAAGTTTCCAAAGAGCAATTGCACCGGATTGTTAAGTTCATTGAAGCTCAGAGTAGCCAAATCTTCGTTGAGAGCAATTTTCAGTTGGTGAGTGTATAGGTCGCTTTGCCCTATGGCCAGCTTGCTCATTTGAGTGGCCGGCATGGTACCCAGGCGTCCGGTGGAAATGGCCAGGTTCATTGGTGAAAGCCTGTAGGCATTGGGATGCTCTTCTCCCTTACTTAGGGTCAGGGCCACCTCTTTGATGAGCTGCTCTTTGGCCTGCTGAGCAGCCAGGGCTTCTTGCTGATCGGCCGTCCTTCTTTCATAATGCTTTAACCCATTGTGACCGGCATAGAGACAAAGTAACACCAGCACAAGACTGAGTGAAACAAACCAGAAGTTTCGGCTCAAAAGTTTTAATTCATGACGAATGTTCAGGTTGACCATATTAAATGCGGGTTGAAGCAAAAATTAACAGACCAAATGATGCCAGCAGCCAGGCAGTGAGAATGCTGAGGTTGCTGCTATTGGCACTCATCACTTCGTTAAAATCGGGCGCCTCAAAATGGAACTCAGGTATCTCGGAGAGCAACGAAGCATCGGCCTTATAGCCCCACTCTCCTAGCCTGGAGTTTTCAGCAAAGTTGGTATTCAAAATCTCCTGCATTTTTATGCGATGCTTTTCGGCTTCATCGGCAAAGTGCCAGTGGGTGGAGTAGTCGGTGTGGGCCAAAGACATGGACATGAAGCGGGTAGGCAGAAAGGGAGAGAGAACGGCCAGCTTTTGATATACCGTGGTTTGCTCTTTATGAACCTCCTTTAGCCTTTCGTTGTGCTTAAAGTAAATTTCGGCCTCATGCTCTTCTCCCTTTTGCATTCGAAAAGCATCGAAATTGAAAGGCAGGTCTTCCAGTTTATTTACCTGATAGGCCTCCAAGGTCTCTCGTTCCAATTTTTTAGATGCTTCACTCCAGGGGTCGTGTCCATCCAGGCCTTTTTTCTTGTCTTCGGCAATAGCCGCCTCGAACTCTTGCCGGGTAGGATAGGGATGTTTTTCATTGGTGTAGCTGCTGGCGATTTTTGGAACCGCCAGACAGCTACAAATCCAAATTGCTAGTAATGTAACCAATGAAATACCCGAGCTATTTGTTAATGAGGAAACAACAAGGGTAATACTGTTGACTATGGCAAAATAGGCCAGATAAACCAACCATAGAGTTGCCAGAAACTTCCAGTCAAATTCTCCGATAAATAAAGCCGCCACCACAAACAGGCAGGTAGTGAGCATGGCCACGGGCAGGTAGTTGCCCAGCCATTTGCCGGCTATAAGTTGCCTGTTGCTTATTCCCTGAGTCTTAATGATTTTCAGCGTTCCCTGTTCCTTTTCTTTGGTAACCGACTGGTGCCCCAGAGCAATAATCATTAAGGGTACAATAAAGAGTAAAACAAAATCGGGGGTCAGGTCTCCAAAGCGTGAGAGCCCGGTTTGATCGGCCGCAGCTACATGGTCAGCCTCATTTCTGGAGTGGGCTTCCAGAAAAATAGACACCCCGGTATACTTCTCTACCCCGGGGTCTATTAGCGCCAGCGGAAACTGAGGTTTGAAAGCAAAAGTGCCATAATGAGCTGCATTGTGCGGGTTGGTAGAGCCTTGAGCCAACCATAGTTCTCTGGCCTGATTTGCAGCCTCAATGCGCTGCCGATTTTTTTCTTGCCAGTGCACATGGCTAATGTATGTGCCCACCATGCTGAGCAATACCACTATGCCCAGCATCCATTTAAACTGCCCCGACCTTACGATCTCTTTGATTTCTTTAGCTGCAACCAGAAATACCATCTTTCAATTACTCATGTGGTTGAGATACAGTTTTTCCAGATCGCTATGGTTGATTTCTTCGGTAGAGAGTTGTTCAACCAGCTTACCCGACTTCATAATGCCAATGTTGGTACCTGTCTCTTTGGCCCTGAACAGATCGTGGGTAGCCATTAGAGTGGCTACGTTTTGCTTGCTTAGGCGAAGTAGCAACTCCGAAAATTCGTTGCTGGCCTTTGGGTCTAGTCCGGAGGTTGGTTCATCGAGCAAGAGCACCTTTGCTCTCTTGGCTATGGCCATGGCCACTCCCACCTTTTGGCGCATTCCTTTAGAATATGCCTTTACTCTTTTTTTATAAGCCTCAGCCTGAAGGCCAGCCTCTTTTAGAAAGCCCACCAGTTGCTCCTGGTGGTACTTCATGCCTGCCAGACCTACAAAGTATTCAAGGTTTTCCAAGCCACTTAGTTCATTGTATAGAACCAGGTTTTCAGGAATATAAGCTATCAACTTTCTGGTGGCCTGAGGGTTTTCCATTACTTCAAACTTATCGATTACCGCTTTGCCGCTGGTTGGTGCAATAAAATTGAGAAAGAGATTAATTGTGGTCGATTTTCCGGCTCCATTGGCGCCTAAAAGGCAATAGATATCTCCCGGCTCAATGGATAAGTTGAGGTCGTCTAAAGCCAAATGCTCCTGATACTTTTTTGTGAGATTTACTGCGTGCAGCATGTCTTTCGTTTTTGCAACAATGATGCAAGTATGAAAACTTATTTTGTTTTTGCAACAACGATGCAAAAATGATTTCGCCTTAATTGAGGAGTGGCTGCATGGCTATACCATCGGGCATATTAGAGTTTGTTCCAACTATCAGACAATAAACGAATTGCCTCTAAACGACCTGTAGAATCGATATATCTTGGCTTGAGCATTTCATAGCGCTGCAAGGTGCTCAAAGCTGCACGATATATCGCAGAATCGGACCGGCTTGGCGTGTAGTCTTTGGGTAAGGCATACGTAAAATATCCGTCTTGCATCACAGCAACGGGCATGTGGAAGAAATTACGTTCCACAAAGTTTCCTGTTTGCTCCTGACTAATGGAGGCTTCAACAAAAAAGTCTACGGCATGGTCCGGATAACCAAAAAGATAACCGTAGGCACGGTAGCGGTCATTCCGGCTTTCATATTCAATGGTGGTAAGCACTGTAGCCGGATCTGAATTGCTCGTAAAACCCCACTGGCCAAAAAACTCTGCCTTTTCGCTAAGCAGCTTGGCCATTAAGTCTCTGCGGCAAACCAACAATTGCAGGTTCCGCTTGCCCCGGTAGGTGTTTTTAAAGGGAATTAAGTGGAAAGAAAAGTACTCATTTGAAAGGCTACTCAACACCTTATTCCATTGTGTAAGTTCGGCAAAGGCCATTTGGGTTGAGTCAGACATCAGGTCTACCACGTCCTCATCTCCATCGCGCTGCTCACCACTTTTGGCCAATGGGTAAGAAAGGGGAAATCCCAGGCTACTGATTGGTTTGAGTGTATCCAGCAGGGTGTAAAGCGCCTCATGTTCAAGCCCAAAACTGAGCAGCTCATTGGCCATTCGATACTCGGCTTCGGAGAGATGGGACATATTCCACAAATCCGATTTAGAAGCCAGGTTTAGCCGTTGCGTACCGGCACAGGAGGCCAGCACAAGTATAAGGCAGCTGTGTATAAAAAGTCTTTTCATAGCGTTAGTCTACACGTATTGGCCACGGATCCACAAATGGTTTCTTACTTTGCCAAGCTTCTATCTCGTCTGGAGTACAAAGGCAGTTCCGTAGCTCTGAATTAATTTGCTCAGAGTCGAGGTTTTGACCAATGATTACCAATTCGTTCTTTCTGTCGCCATAGAGCTTGTTCCAGCCAGCCTCTATATGGGCTTTATTTTCTACAAATGCCTCGTAGCGAACTCTTTGTTCAAAGGGCATGGAACACCACCAAACCCCGGCAAAATCGGCCCGAAGCGAACCTCCGGCCTGACTCCAGGTCAGTGCTTCGTCTGGCCGGGAGGCCAGCCAAAAGAGTCCTTTGCTACGGACGATGTTCGCTGGCCAGAACATGGAAACGTAATTCCAAAATCGTTGGGGATGAAACGGCCTTTTATCCCTAAAAACAAAGGAGCTAATTCCGTATTCTTCCGTTTCTGGCTTGTGTTCATTTTCAAGCTCCTGTATCCAGCCAGCCGACTGAGAGGTGGTTTCGTAGTCGAACTGCTTGGTTCCCATAATGGTTGGCAGTGGTACTCTCCCAAACTCTGTTTCAATAATTTTAGCTTTGGGGTTTAGCTTTTTCATTAGGCCTTTGAGGAGCTTAAGCTGGTCTTTACTCACCAAATCGACCTTGTTTATCAAGATTACATCGGCAAACTCTACCTGGTCGGTGAGTAGGTTTACTATGGTCCTTTGGTCTTCGTCATCGTTCATTTCTCTGCCGGCAATAGTATCTGACGAACCAAAGTCTTTTAGAAAGTTAAAGGCATCTACCACGGTAACCATGGTATCTAGAGTGCAAATGTCTGAGAGGTTTACATCCAGCTCATCACTCTCGAACCAAAAGGTTTGCGCTACGGGAAGCGGCTCGGAAATTCCGGTACTCTCAATAAGCAGGTAGTCATATTTGCCTTCGAGTGCCAGTTTGGCTACTTCTTCTATAAGGTCTTCCCTCAAGGTACAACAAATGCAGCCGTTGCTCATTTCCACAAGCTTTTCATCAATTCTGCTCAAGGTGTTGCCCTGTTTTACCAGTTCAGCATCAATGTTTACTTCGCTCATGTCATTGACAATTACGGCCACGCGCAGGCCTTCTTTGTTGTGTAGCACATGATTGAGCAAGGTGGTTTTGCCGGCTCCTAAAAAGCCTGACAATACGGTTACGGGTAATTTATTCATCGGATGGTTACCAGTTGTTCTATGTGGTTGAGCTGATTATACATTTCTACCTGCACCTGATAGATTTCTTTGTGGCTCAGGTTTAGGGGTGTATGATTATGACTGTGGCCCTCGTGGCCGGGAAGCTTGAGCGAATAACCGGGTATTTCGAACAGGGTTTCTTCCAGGTTATGAACTACCTGAAGCAGGCTGTCTTTTTCCGCATAGTTGACAGCCTTAAGCTTTTCTTTGAGCGAACCTATGAGCACAATAACTTCTTGCTGCTTCTGGTAGGCTTTGTTGAGCAGGTCCTGATCTTGAGAGGTTCTTGAACAGGACGTGCCGAGAATAAGAGCTAAATAAAGGACAAACAGGTTTCTCATATTACTTGATCAGTGTGGCCTCCTTTAAAATAAAGTTCATGTGGGTGACATCAGAATCATTCAACTTTAGCTTGCCCTTCACCTTAACAATCTGGTCGGGAAGCAGGGCTTTTGGTCTTGTCTTTAACTGAACTTCTGCCACCGTTTCAGGGCCTGCTCCGCCACAGAAGAAGCAAGTGCTAAAGGGCAACGATGAAATGACTATGGCTGAGTCCAGATCGAGGGGTATGTAGTAACCCGAGAGTGCTATCTCTGTATTTTCGAGGCTTTTGAGTTTTTTGTCAAAGGTGGGTACCTCAAAATAAGCCTCCTCGCTTTCAAAGTATTTTGGCTTGAAGGTAACCTTCTCGAATAGTTGCCAACCCTCCGGCTTGGGGCCTGCCATTACCACCAGAATCAGCAATAAGATAAATCTCATTGGCTCACCGATTTCTGTACCCGTTTGTTACTCACATGTGCGCCTATTAGTAAAAGTGAACCCAAAACGCGGAACACAGACTCCGTCCATATTGCTTCAAAAGCACTTCCTGCAACTACAAAAGAAAGACCCATGAGGAGCAAGACCCCGGGCATCACATCTTTACACTTACTGTAAGTATGCCCTATAGATACTGTACCTACCAGAGCGGCAACTACAAAAAGCCACAGCTCACCCTGCTCAAGCCAGGAGGTATTGAGTCCGGCCCATAGGGGCGTAAGAAAAACAAGGGGCATGGCCGCGCAGTGCAAAGAACACATGAACGAAATACCAATGCCCCAATTGTCCAGAAAAGAAGACGTCTTAACCGTTTTATTCATGCACAATGTTAGTTGCATTTTTAATTAAATGCAACATTGTTGCAAATACTAATTTAAATCCCGGTTATCAATCATCGACTGCCTTGTCATGAACCTGTATTTAAAAAGTGTATCGGTGTAGCCAATGAGGCACTCACTCAGATGGATGTGGCCCTGATATTTATAAGGCTTATGCTACGGTATAAAAGCACACTAACGAATCCGAAATAGTTGAGACGGTCTGCCTTGGTGGGAATATAGGAGATGTTGTAACGGAAGGTTGGGCTGAAGATCATACACCCATTGAAGTTGCGGTTGGATAGTCGAAAAATAAATAAGGTAGTCCTATTGGGCCATGTCACCATCAACCGAAAGCTATAAAAAAACCCTGACGTTGCCGTCAGGGTTCTAGGTTAGTAGTAATCAACCCCATACATACTAACTACCGCATGCTTCGCATGCATCCGGATTGTCGAGCGAGCAAGCCATGTCGGCTGCATTCTTGGCCATTTGTTCGGCTGTTGGTGCGGAGGCCGCCTGCTTATCTACTGTAAACTGAATAGCATCGGCTGCTGCTCTGGATCTTAAGTAATACATACCTGTCTTCAACCCTTTCTTCCAAGCATAGAAGTGCATAGAAGTCATTTTACCAAAGTTCGGGTCTTGGATATGTATGTTAAGACTCTGCGACTGACAGATATATGCTCCCCTGTCGGCCGACATGTCGATGATGGCCTTTTGAGAGATTTCCCAAACTGTTTTGTACAGGTCTTTTATGTTTTGCGGAATTTCCGGAATAGCCTGAACCGACCCCTTAGCGGCAATAAGCTTGTTTTTCATATCGGAATTCCAGAGGCCTAGTTTAATAAGGTCTCTCATCAGGTGTTTGTTCACCACCACAAACTCTCCCGAAAGGGTTCTTCGGGTGTAAATGTTTGAGGTATATGGCTCAAAGCACTCGTTGTTTCCTAATATTTGAGAAGTAGAGGCAGTTGGCATTGGCGCTACCAAAAGAGAGTTTCTTACTCCGTGCTTTTTTACTTCCTTTTTAAGACCATCCCAATCCCAAAGGCCGGAATCAGGTGTTACGCCCCACATATCGTATTGGAATATTCCTTTAGATACTGGCGAACCTTTAAAGGTCTCATATGGCCCCTCTACTTTAGCCAGGTCTTTAGAAGCTGTCATGGCCGCAAAGTAGATGGTTTCAAAGATGTGTCTGTTCAGCTTTCGGGCTTCTTCAGACTCAAAAGGATAACCCATCAGAATAAAGGCATCGGCCAATCCCTGCACCCCCAAGCCAATGGGTCGGTGACGCATATTGGAGTTGCGCGCCTCTTCTACCGGGTAGTAGTTTACATCAATTACCTTGTTCAGGTTTTTGGTGGCCACGTAGGTTACATCATATAGCTTCTGGAAGTCGTAGGTATTGGTTTCTTCGTCTACAAACTTAGGCAGAGCAATAGAGGCCAGGTTACAAACCGCTACTTCGTCTGGTGCGGTGTACTCAATAATTTCGGTACAGAGGTTAGACGACTTAATGGTTCCCAGGTTTTTCTGGTTAGATTTTTTGTTAGCAGCGTCTTTAAAGAGCATATAAGGTGTACCGGTCTCTATCTGAGACTCTAAGATCTCAAACCAAAGGTCTTGTGCCTTTATAGTCTGGCGGCCTTTGCCTTCTCTTTCGTACTTCTCATAAAGCTTTTCAAACTCTTCGCCATAGGTATCGGCCAAACCGGGGCACTCATTCGGACAAAGTAATGTCCACTCCTCATTGGCTTCTACACGCTTCATAAACAAATCGGGAATCCAAAGGGCGTAGAATAAATCTCTTGCTCTTAGCTCTTCTTTTCCATGGTTCTTTTTCAAGTCCAGGAAATCGAAAATATCGGCATGCCATGGCTCGAGATAAATGGCAAACGACCCTTTTCTTTTTCCACCCCCTTGGTCAACATACCGGGCTGTCATGTCGAAGTTTCTCAACATTGGTACAATACCATTAGAAACCCCTCCTGTACCTTTAATGTACGACCCCTTGGCTCTTACATTGTGAATAGAAAGGCCGATGCCTCCGGCAGACTGCGAAATTTTAGCGCACTGCTTAAGGGTATCATATATGCCATCTATGCTATCGTCTTTCATGGTAAGCAAGAAACAAGACGAAAGCTGAGGTTTTGGTGTACCGGCATTGAAGAGCGTTGGAGTGGCATGGGTAAACCATTTTTCTGAAAGCAGGTGATAGGTTTCTACTACCTTTTCCATGTCTTCTCCATGAATACCTACCGAAACTCTCATGAGCATGTGCTGTGGTCTTTCCACAATCTTTCCATCGAGCTTCATAAGGTACGAACGCTCCAGGGTTTTAAACCCGAAGTAGTCGTAGCTAAAGTCTCTGTCATAAATAATGGTAGAGTCTAGCAGGGCGGCATTTTTCTTTATAACACCATAGGTTTCTTTTGAGATAAGCGGTGCATTTTCTCCTGTTTTAGGGTCCACATAAGTGTAGAGCCTCTTCATAGTATTGGAGAATGACTTACTCGTGGTTTTATGCAGATTAGAAATGGCTATTCTGGCCGCAAGTTTTGCATAGTCAGGGTGCTTCACCGTCATGGTGGCAGCTATTTCGGCCGCCAGGTTGTCCAGGTCCTGGGTGCTCACACCATCATAAAGTCCTTCGATTACTTTTTTAGCTACATCGATAGGTTCAACAAAGCTGGGGTCCAGGCCGTAGGATAGTTTTTCTATCCGAGCGGTAATTTTGTCGAATTTGACAGACTCTCGTCTACCATCTCTTTTTACTACTAACATATTTATTGGGGTTTGGGGGTGATTTTAAAAAATTCTAGAAATCGTCATCGAATGAAAGGGTTCGCGAATTACCCGAATCATCCTTGTCTTTCATTACACCTGCTTTTTGGTATTCACCAACTCGTTTTTCAAAGAAGTTGGTTTTGCCTTGCAGTGAAATCATTTCCATAAAGTCGAACGGATTGGTAGAGTTATATACTTTGCTGCATCCCAGCTCTACCAGCAGTCTGTCGGTAACAAACTCCAGGTATTGAGCCATTAGGTCGGCATTCATACCAATAAGTCTAACAGGAAGTGACTCTGTAATGAATTCTCTTTCTATATCTAAAGCATCAATTATAATTTCCTTAATTCTTTCTTCAGGCACCTTGTTAATGAGGTGGTTGTTGTGCAGGTGACAGGCAAAGTCACAGTGCAGGCCTTCATCTCTCGAAATAAGTTCGTTAGAGAAAGTAAGGCCCGGCATTAGGCCACGTTTCTTGAGCCAAAAGATAGAGCAGAAGCTTCCGGAAAAGAAAATACCTTCAACTGCTGCAAAGGCAATGAGTCGCTCCGCAAAAGAAGGAGACTCTATCCACTTCAGAGCCCAGTCGGCTTTTTTCTTAATGGCATCGAAAGTTTCAATGGCATGAAACAGCTTATCAGACTCAACCGGATCTTTGATATATGTATCGATAAGCAGCGAGTAGGTTTCTGAGTGAATGTTTTCCATCATAATCTGGAAACCATAGAAGAATTTGGCCTCCGTATACTGTACTTCATTCACAAAGTTCTCGGCCAGGTTTTCGTTCACAATACCATCAGACGCGGCAAAGAAGGCCAGCACGTGTTTAATAAAGTAACGCTCATCGTCATTGAGCTTATCGTTCCAGTCAGACAAATCCTGATGAAGGTCTATCTCTTCTGCTGTCCAAAAGCTGGCTTCAGCTTTTTTGTAGAACTGCCAAATGTCATCGTGCTGAATAGGAAATAGTACAAAGCGGTCTTTGTTCTCCTTCAATAACGGTTCCTCTACTGCGGTAGTCAATTCGCTCATGTTACTTCTTTTATTTGGGGTTGAAATAAAAAAGGTCACGTTGAAGAACTCATGTTCTTCAAAAAACAAGTGCTACTTATCCTAAGATTAGCAGCAAATCCTATTTAATTTTCAGGGTTTCTGGCTAATTCCTTGATACTCTTTGGAGTAGGAGCCCAGCCAGATAATAGGTTGTTTATTGGGGTCGTAACCTGAAACAAATATTACAAAAAGGGGCTGAAAAATCAATGCGAAAACTTTAGTCATTTTACGCATGAAAGCTGTTTCATACGTTGATATAACTGATTGTACAAAAGAGAGTTAAACTCCTATGATTGGAGTAAGACTTATTCCTTTTTTTGACGTATGCAAAGGCGAAAAAAAATGAAAATTTAATATTGGAAAATCGCTTGCATATATCATCGCTATTTGGTTTGTTATTCGCGATTATTCCGTTACCTTTGCAGTCCGTTTTTGAAAAATACATTTATAATGTACGCAATTGTAGACATAGCAGGAAAGCAGTTCAAAGTAACGCAAGACCAATTCGTGTATGCTCCATTGATGGAGGGCGAAGAAGGCGCTTCCGTAGAGTTCGAGAAAGTATTATTGCTCGACAATGAAGGTAAAGTAGAAGTGGGTGCCCCGGTAGTAAAGGGTGCCAAAGTTTCCGGTAAGATCATCGGACATGTAAAGGGTGACAAAGTAATCGTCTTCAAAAAGAAAAGAAGAAAAGGTTACAAGGTGAAGAATGGTCACCGTCAGAATTTCACGAAAGTATTGATCGAAAAAATTTCAAAATAAGAGAATACCATGGCACATAAAAAAGGAGTCGGTAGTTCGAAAAACGGTAGAGAGTCGGAAAGTAAACGACTTGGCGTTAAAATATATGGTGGTCAGGCTGCAGTAGCCGGCAACATCATTGTAAGACAAAGAGGTACTCAGCATCACCCGGGTAAAAACGTAGGTATTGGTAAAGACCACACCTTATTTGCCCTGACAGACGGTGTTGTGGAGTTTAGAAAAGGCAGAAAAGACAGATCTTATGTTTCTGTGCTTCCTTTCGAAGGAGAAGGCGGAGAAGCATAAGGTTAGGTTGATAGATTTTTTAGACCCTGATTTCGAAAGAAGTCAGGGTTTTTTATTGCCCGCTGGCAGCTCCCGAGCTTGCTTTACAACCCAGCCCCCTGAATACGATTAGGTTGTTGCCTCTATTTCAAAAACACCTGATCCAGAAAGGCAATTACGGTAGAAGGCCTGAGAAGCAGCACGAAAATAACTCCAAAAACAGCCCCCCAAAGGTGGGCATCGTGGTTAATGTTATCTCTGCCCCTGCGCCCCATTATAATGGAGTAGGCAATGAAAATAGCCCCCAGAATATAGCCGGGAAGACAAATGAACAGGTACAGGCACAACTGACGTAGCGGATCGAAAAGAATAAAGGCCAACACCAACGCAGAAACACCTCCTGAAGCTCCCAGCGAGTTGTATCTCGGGTTGTTTTTGTGCTTAAGCATAGTTGGCACATTGGCCACTATTATTGCTGTGAAGAATAGCACAAGGTAAAGCAGTATACCTTGTTCCTGAAAGAATATTGTAAATATTTGCTCTATAGCTGCTCCAAAAAAGTACAGCGTGAACAGGTTGAGAAACAAGTGCAGCGGACCATTATGTACAAAGCCGGAAGTAAGCAACCTCCAGTATTGTTTTTGATAATAGGTTTCATAAGGATTGAGTAGTAGCCTGGACTGAAGCTCGGGGCGCTTCCAGGCTAGGTAAGAAACCAACCCTATAACCACCATTAAACCATACGTAACCTGCATTATTTCTCTCTATCGATTAGATACTGGGTAAAGGTGCGCAATACTTCTTTTCGCTCAGGAGCAGCATCTATGGCACCGAGCCTCTCAAAACCCTTGGCAAAGTACTCGTTCATTTTTGCAAGAGTGAGTTCTTTTATGCCTATTTGATCATAGATGGCCGTAACTTCTTTTACCTTTTGGTTGGCATCAAAACTTGTTTGACTTAACCAGTGACTCAACACTTGTAATTGGGTAGGATTGGCCAACTCCAGAGCCTTCAACAGCAGAAAAGTCTTCTTATTAGAAAGAATATCTCCACCTACTTGTTTTCCGAACTTTTTCTGGTCGCCATATACGTCTAGCAGATCGTCTTTAAGCTGGAAGCCTATGCCCACATCAACACCAAAATCATACAAGGCTTTGCTCTCCGAAGGCTTTGCCCCTGCGAGCATAGCGCCCAATTCCAGGCTAAAACCTAACAAGACCGCTGTTTTTAACCTGATCATATTAAGGTAGTCGGCTTCGGTTACCTGTGGTAGGTGCTCAAAATTCATATCGAATTGCTGGCCTTCGCACACACCTGCGGCACAAGCATTAAAGGCTCGAATAATATCTTTTAAGTTGCCTGGCGAATCCATCAAAAGATCATAGGCTTTAACCAGCATTACATCGCCCGAAAGTATGGCTGTGTTGCTATTCCATTTTTCATGCACGGTTTGCTGGCCTCTGCGCAGAGGGGCATCGTCCATTATATCATCGTGCATGAGTGTAAAGTTGTGAAAAACCTCTACAGCCAAGGCTTGATCGAGCACTTCTTCGGGGTTGTCTTTAAACAGTTGATAAGACATGAGCACCAACAACGGACGTAGGCGCTTACCTCCTAAAGACATGATATACCGAATGGGTTCGTAAAGTTCTATAGGCTGGTTGCCATAGGACATCTGGCTTAGCCTATTATTGATCAGGCCTGCAAGGGCCTTAAAATCATTTGTCATCATCTACAAAAATTAAGTCGATAGTCCTGCGGTCAATATCTGTTGCCTTTACTCGTACGGTCACCTTATCGCCCAGGCTTATCATTCGCTTGTTTCTTCTACCCACCACACGATAGTTTTGTTCATCGAACTCGTAAAAATCGTCTGACATATCGGAAATACGAACCATTCCCTCGCATTTTGTTTCTGTAATTTCTACATAAATACCCCATTCGGTAACACCGCTCACTATACCGGCAAAGTCTTTCTTTTCTACAATAGACATGTACTCTACCTGCTTGTACTTAATGGAGGCTCTTTCAGCATCGGCCGCGCGCTTTTCACGTTCGGAAGAATGAACACAAAGCTCTTCATAGGCTTCTTTATCGGCCGATTTCCCCCCCTCCAGATAGTGCTGCAATAGCCTATGCACCATCATATCGGGGTATCTTCGAATGGGTGAGGTAAAGTGGGTGTAGTGTGGAAATGCCAAGCCAAAGTGTCCTTTTTCGGTTGTAGTATATTTGGCCTTGGCCATGCTGCGAATAGCCAGCTGCTCCAGTACATTTTGCTCGGGTTTTCCGGTAATGTTGTCCATCAGACCATTAAGCGACTTGGAAATACCGCCTTTCTCAAAATCGAGTGTATGACCAAACCTTCTGGCAAAGTTGGCGAATGTATCTAGTTTTTCCGGATCGGGATTGTCGTGGGTTCGATAAACAAAGGTGAGTGGGTTTCCTGACTTCCCCTTGTTGTAGACAAACTCTGCAACTTTTTTGTTGGCCAAGAGCATAAACTCCTCAATGAGCATATGAGCCTCTTTTCTTTCTTTAGGAATAATGCCTAGCGGGGTGCCCTTTTCGTCTAGTTGAAACTTTACTTCTACGGTTTCGAAATTGACTGCACCGCTCTGAAATCGTTTCTTCCGGAGAATTCTGGCGAGCTTATTCAGCAGATTTATTTCTTCTTGAAAGTCGCCTTCTTGTTTTTCTATTCTTTCCTGGGCTTCTTCGTAAGTAAAGCGCCTGTCGGAATATATAATGGTTCGGCCAAACCATTGCTTCTTAATTTCGGCATTAGCATCGAGCTCAAAAACAGCACTAAAGGTAAGCTTCTCCTCATTGGGTCTGAGGGAGCAAAGTCCGTTAGAGAGCCTTTCGGGCAGCATGGGTATGGTACGGTCTACCAGATAAACAGAGGTGGCACGCTCAATGGCCTCATCTTCCAGTTTAGATTTTGGGGCCACATAATGGGTTACATCGGCAATATGTACGCCTACCTCATAGTTGCCATTATCTAACATTCGTAATGAAAGGGCATCGTCAAAATCTTTGGCGTCTTCAGGGTCTATGGTAAAGGTTGTAACCTGACGAAAGTCCTTTCTTTTGGTCAATTCTGCTTTAGTAATTTTATCGGATATGGCCTCTGCTTCGGCTTCTACAGCATCGGGAAACTCCAGGGGCAACCCAAATTCGGCTATAATGGAATGAATCTCTGCATTGTGCTCTCCTGCCTTTCCTAAAACACGCTTTACAACCCCTTCGGGCTTCTTGTCGCGCTCGGGCCATTCAGTAATTTCAACCAGCACTTTATCATTGTGCTTAGCTCCATTGAGGTCTTCATACTTAATGTAGATGTCGTGAAACATCTTTTTAAAGTCAGGAATTACAAAGGCATATCGGGTAGACATTTCTATGCGTCCGACAAACTGATTGCGATGACGACTTAGGATTTCTACTACTTTTCCTTCCCTGCTTTTTCCATGCCGCGTGGGCTTAAGCACTACTTTTACTTTATCGTCATCTAAGGCTCCCAACAGATCCTCTCTGGCTATCCATACATCGTTATCTTCTTCTCCATCATCAGGCACTACGTAAGCAAAACGTGCATTTACGTAGTCTACTACTCCGGTAATGGTGGTCATTTCTCCGGCAGCAGCATAGGAGCCATTTCTCAGTTTTTTAATTTTGCCCGAATCTTCCAGCCTGAAAATTACCTCGGTAACTATGCCTTTTGATTTGGCGTCTCTAATATTTAGCCCTTTGAGAATTTGTTTTATCTGATAGCCTCTTCCGGGCGTACGGTTAAGAAACTCTAAAACAATAGGCTCAATTTGCTTGGCAGCTCGTTTTGTAACTGAAGAATCCTGAGGTGGTATTCCTTTTCTTTTTCGGCCCATGAATGATTGTTATGGTGCAGTTTAAAGTTAGTTTTAATAATGCTAATTATGGTTGTTACCGTGCTTAAACCATAATGATATTTTCTTCTTTGAGTAGCGGCAACTGATTGAGCTTTAGAAAGACTTGCACAAGCACTGAAACATCGCGTTTGCAATATTCTGTAATACGCTCTAAGTCGCTGGCTTTGTAGTAAACTTCGTTTACCTGACTACCGTCAATATCGTCTTTGCTGCTTTCTATTTCAAATATAGCAGCCAGAAGGTCGAGTGAGGTGAAGTGCTTATAGTCTCCAAACTTCCACAACTCCAGGGTATCCAGATGGTTTATTTCCCAAGGCTTTTTACCTGATAGTTGCAATGCATTGGGCAAGGCTATACCATGAATGAGCATACGCCTGGCCATGTAGGGAAAATCGAACTCCTTGCCGTTATGAGCACAAAGCCTGGTTTCTTTGTGATTGAAATGGCCGTTGAGTAAATCGGCCATTTGCTGTAACACTTTCTTTTCATCGTGATCGGCAAAAGCGGTAATCCGAAACTCCGGTTGTGGCTCTAGTTGCGAGAAGTAACCAACCGAAATAACCACAACCTTTCCAAATTCGGCATATATACCGGCCTTGTTATAAAGTTCTTCAGGGCTGTGGTGTTCTGCCTCACGAAAAAAAGAAGACTTTTTTGCCCAAAGCTCTTGTTTTCTCTGGTCTAAATCATGGAAAGAAGCCTTCTCGGCTACGGTTTCAATATCCAGAAAAAGTATGTGTTTAAGATCATTAACCTTCATAGAGTCGATTAATTTAGAAATAATCGAGGCAATATCAAGTGGCGTATTTACCTGGCAGATCTAACTCTTGAATTTGCTCTAGTTCAAATTCATGAAAGGGCTGAATCACGAATTTCTTATCGAACACCTGATTCATGATATAGTAACTAACCCAAAACTCATTGAAAAAGCCAAACACTTCAGGAGAAATGCTTTCTATTTTGGCTACCGATTGCTCTTGAACTTTTTCAATCATGTGTCTGAGAGTAGAGGTTTTGCGTGCATCTGCCGACTTTGACTCAAAACCCTTAGAAACCACCATCACGTTGTTCAGCTCTATTAGGTTTTGGTTAATAAGGTATACGTGCCATTCGCTCTCACCTAAATTGTTCACCGACTTGGCTATACAAACCTTTACTCCTGTAACCTCAGGCATTTTTATGTCTTTGCGCATGCCACAAAAATAGTAAAGGCTATTGGTTCATCTGCCCATAAAAGTGTTTCATCACTTGCTGGGCCTTTTTATGTTGGGGAGTAAAATCAATGTTGAAGCGACCATCGTCAGGATTACGTCTGCTTCGGCTGCGCTCTTCCAATTGAGACACTTTAGGGTACCATTTCCAAAGGTGAAAGCCTGCTATAAAGGGTTGATCCATTAGAGCACGAAACATTCCTGTATATAAGTTGGCCTGGGCTTCTTCAGAATGTATGGCTTCTCTATTTTCAAAAGGCATCCGTTGTGGCCACTGCCAAGGCTCAATGCCAGCATCTTTGGTGCTCTTATACCCAATCTCGGTAAAGAGAATCGGCTTCTGATACTTTGCAGAAACAGCCTTTAGTTGAGAGAGGTGCTTTTGCCATCCTTCTTCCACTTCCTGAATGGTGGGATTTTCGTTTTGTGCTACAGGAAAGTATCCTTGCACGCCAATATAATCCAACAAATCCCAAAAGGCCACGTCTTGATATTCATCGGCAAAATTGGCAGCATAGGTAAGCTCTCCTGTATATACGTTTCTAATCTTTTCGATCAGCTGTCGCCAATCATTTTCCCGTTCTACACAGGTTCTGTGCAGTTCTGTGCCAATGCACAACATTTCTATGCCTTCTTCCTGGGCCAATTGAGCGTAGTGCAAAATGAATTGCTCGTAATTGGCAAACCACTTCTGCCAGTCTTCTTCTGACTGCATGCTTATTTCACCACGCCACTTGCCCTGGCTATCGCGAAGCCAAATATGAGGTTTGAGTATAGTCTTAATGCCCTGCTCCCTGGCCAGTCGGGTGGTTTGCCTAAGGCCTTCGTCTCTTTCTCCCCACCAACCGGTTTGACTTCCAATCTGTGTTCCAATATCCGGAGAGTTGTGCTCTCGCTGCCAGCCAAATGGCGTTTGAGAAATCCAGTTCACATTGTTTTGCACCAATTCTGCTATGCTGGCCGAATCGATTGGATAGGGGCCTGCAACCCAACAAACTCCCCTGTGCTTATCTGCGGTGGCAATGTGCGGGGCGGTGGATTTCTTTTTTTGAAGAGCTATACCGCATACCACCAAAGTGAAAAGTAGCGTAAGCACTAAGAGGTATGTTCGATTGGTTCTCATTGCCCAAGCTTCATACCAAAAGTGGCTATAATGTGGTTTTGGAGACTGTTCTGAACTTCAGCCATATCTATCTCCTGTCCAATTTCAGCCTGCATTGAGGTTACGGCTTTGTCGTCTATGCCGCAGGGTATGATATGGCCGAAGTAGGAGAGATCGGTATTTACATTAAGGGCTAGTCCGTGCATTGTTACCCAGCGGCTCGACTTCACTCCCATGGCACAAATCTTCCTGGGGTTTTCTGCCCCTTCTTCAAAATCTACCCATACTCCGGTAAGCCCGTCTATTCGTCCGGCACTAATGCCAAAATCGGCCATAGTAAGAATAACAGCTTCTTCTAAAAACCTTAAATACTTGTGGATATCGGTAAAGAAATTTTCTAAATCCAGAATCGGATAGGCAACAAGCTGCCCCGGACCGTGATATGTGATATCACCGCCTCTGTTAATCTTATAAAATTGGGCATGATGTTCTCTCAACCCTGCTTCATCAAGAAGCAGATTATCCAACGAACCACTTTTCCCTAGAGTGTATACATGAGGATGCTCACAGAATATGAGATAGTTTTCTGTAGGTAGCAAAAGGGTATAGTCTTCCTGCTTGCGATTAGCAATTTTGCGATCAATAGTTTGTTTAAAGATCGACTCCTGATAATCCCATACTTTTTGGTAATCTTCCTTACCCAGGTTAATTACCTCAACTCTCTTATTCTGAAGAATACTCATGATTCACGCGTCATCGGCCACATATGCACGCTAATTTAGGCCTCATTCTGTCCCTCTCCAATAAGCTCTACAGATAATACACGAACGTTTTTCGTCACTTGTCTGTTGGCTTTCCTCAGGGCAGAAGTTTGATTTCGCGCAAGAAACTCTGTCTTGACCACGCTATTGTCTTTCAAATTAAGGAACGTGGCCGAGAACTTTTTCATATTCTTCTTACCAGCCATGTTCCAAAAATAGACTAAGGCATGAAAGTTTCCAACATTTTGAAACCCGATTTGGCCCTAATATGCACTTCTTTGAACTTTCGTGGCAATAAAACTGCATCTCCCATACAAATATTTGTAGTTAATCCCTCTGTCTGCAATTCAGCCTCACCCTCAAAACAGGTGTAAATAACAAAGGAATCGCGCTCATAATGCTCACGAATTATACCGGTTGTAAACTCTAATAAATTGGTTTGAAAGTACTGGGAATCGACCAGTGGAACTACCTCATTGAGGCGCTTCTTATATGGAGTTTTGTAATCTGAGTAGGCGTTGTAATCGAGGGCATCGAGGGCTTGGTCGGTATGTAATTCTCTTTTGTTCCCTTCATCGTCTACTCGATCGAAGTCATATATACGGTAGGTAATGTCTGAAGATTGTTGTATTTCGGCCAACAAAAGCCCTTTTCCTATGGTATGCACCCTGCCTGCGGGCAGGTAGAAACAATCTCCAGGGTGCACCTGTTCCCGGTTTAATAACTCGGTGAGTTTGCCACTGTTCAGGTATTGCAAATACTCTTCGCGGTTGGTTTCTCTCTTAAAGCCACTTATAAGGCTTGACCCGGGATCGGCCTGAAAAACATACCACATTTCTGACTTGCCTAATGAGTTGTGGCGCTCTTTGGCCAGCTTGTCATCGGGATGTACCTGAATGGACAGGTCTTGTGCGGCATCGATAAATTTGACCAGTAATGGAAATTCATTATCAAAAGCTTCATACACCTTGTCTCCCACCAAATCGCCTTTAAACTCCTCTATCAACTCCGGCAAGGTGCTTCCGGCCAACACTCCTTCGGCTACTTTGGATAGATTACCTTTCACTCCTGAGATTTCCCAGGTCTCACCGCAGTTTTTTAGTGGAGAAAAATCCTTACCCAGAACATCCCTTATTTTTGTTCCACCCCAAATTTTCTCTTTAAAAATGGTTTCAAATTTTAATGGGTACAGGTATCTCTTGCTCATGAATTTCTATAGCTTTTGAAGACATTAATTAAACCGTTGGTCGATGAATCGTGGCTGTTGACCTGCCTATGTGACTTAAGCTCGGGTAGAATTTTTTTGGCCAACACCTTGCCTAACTCTACCCCCCATTGGTCGAAACTATAGATGTTCCAGATTACACCCTGCACAAAAATCTTATGTTCGTACATAGCAATGAGACTTCCTAAAACGAACGGAGTAAGTTTTTTATAAAGAATACTATTGGTGGGCTTGTTCCCCTCAAAGACTTTAAAAGGGGCAAGCTGTTCTATTTCTTTTGGTGTTTTGCCCTGAGCTTTTAGTTCTGCTTCTACTTCTTGCAAAGACTTGCCATTCATGAGGGCCTCAGTTTGAGCAAAAAAGTTGGAAAGCAGTTTTAAATGATGGTCTCCAATTGGGTTATGGCTCACGACCGGAGCCAGAAAATCGCAAGGGATTAACTTAGTGCCTTGGTGAATGAGTTGGTAAAAGGCATGCTGACCGTTGGTTCCAGGTTCTCCCCAAACAATGGGGCCTGTTTGGTAGCTAACTTTATTTCCATTTCGATCAACCGACTTGCCGTTGCTCTCCATATTGCCTTGCTGAAAGTAAGCGGCAAATCGATGCATGTATTGGTCATAGGGGAGAATGGCTTCAGACTCGCTCCCGAAAAAATTACCATACCAAATTCCAATCAGTGCCAGAATCAGCGGAATATTCGCGCTTGGCGATGCATTTAAAAAGTGTTCGTCCATGGAGTGTGCACCGCTCAGGAGCTCTTCAAAGTTTCGGAAACCAATAGTGCATGCTATAGAAAGGCCAATGGAAGACCAAAGCGAGTAACGGCCACCTACCCAGTCCCAAAACTCAAACATATTTTGGGTATCAATACCAAAGTCGGCTACAGCACCGGCATTGGTAGAAAGAGCCACAAAGTGCTTGGCCACGTCAGAAGCACTTCCTCCTTGTGCAATAAACCAGTCTTTGGCCGACTGGGCGTTAGTCATTGTTTCTTGAGTAGTAAAGGTTTTGGAGGCAATCATAAAAAGAGTTTCTTCTGCCTCTACCTGCTTCAACACTTCGGCAAGGTGGGTTCCATCTACATTTGAAACAAAGTAGGGTTTGATGCCAAAGGTAGCATAGGGTTTTAGGGCCTCTGTAACCATAACTGGCCCCAAATCAGACCCTCCAATACCAATATTTACAATGTTCTTAATAGGCTTGCCCGTATAGCCCAACCACTTGCCCCCTGTTATTTTATCTGCAAACAGACGCATCTTTTCTAATGCCGCATTAACTTCCGGCATTACATCGGTGCCAGCTACTTTTATGGGGCGGTTGCTGCGGTTTCTGAGTGCAATATGGAGTACTGACCGGTCTTCCGTAACATTGATTTTCTCCCCCTTAAACATGGCTTGAGCAGCCTCTCTAACCTTGCACTCCTCTGCCAATTCCAGAAGTAACTGAAGTGTTTTTTCTGTTAACAGGTTCTTTGAATAGTCTATATAAATATCTCCGAGTCTGTAAGAAAACCTTTCAAAACGATTACGATCGGCCCGGAAGAGTTCTTTCATGTGGACCTCTTTCATTTCCTGCGCATGTTCCGAAAGCTTTTGCCAGGCTGCAGTTGTAGTTGGGTTTATATTCTCAAGCATGATTTCACAGGTTTGAGCGATGAAGTTAGTTCAAATATTTACCTAAATTAAGTTCCACGAATGTCTTATCCATGCAAACGTTTGGCAAAAAAGGAGAAGATTTAGCCTGCGGCTTTCTACAAAGCCATGGCTATGAAATTGTTGTGCGAAATTTCAGGCATAAAAAGTCAGAAATTGATGTGATCTGCCGGAAAGATAATCTTTTGGTTTTTGTTGAAGTTAAAACCAGACGATCGGTTGAATTTGGTTTTCCCGAAGAATTTGTTTCTCAAAACCAGCAAAAAGCCATTATCAGAGCTGCCGAAAATTATGTAATTGAGCATGCCTGGAAGGGAGACATTCGCTTCGATATTGTAGCCGTACTTATCAACAAAGAGACCACAGATATTGAACATCTTAAAGACGCATTCTATTAAGGCCTGATCTTGGGCGAAACGTATACGGTCTGAGAATTTCTGTTCCATTCTCTCATAATGTAGGGCTCAAAATCCCAGTCGTAGAAGTTGGATGGATATTGGATTTGACGTTTCTGAACCACTACCCCTGGTATATTGTGGAACTCTTCCCAGACACCCACCTTTTGATCGAACACATATTGCCCTTTAACGGCTATATTTCCACTCTCAAAAAACAGATAATAGAACCCTTCCTTTTTTCCGTATTGATAAGGAATTACCTCTTTGACTTTGGTTTTGGTGTCTTCATCATAATAGGTGATCTTGGCATCTCTAAGCCACCCTTTTACATAGTGTTCTTTGTCATAAAGGGTTGAGTCTTTTCTCTGATAAAGCCAAGTGCCATGTTTCATTCCATAAATAAACTGGCCTTTCTCTACCACCACGTCATTCACAAGCCGTTCATAAGGACCGTGCAATACCCGCGCCAGCGTCTGGCCTCTACCTTGCACTTTGGTAACTGCGTCTCTCTCAGTGTTGTGATAGAAGATTTCCTGAACATAACGATCGACCTGTATAGGTTCTGGTAATACATTGAATAGCCTGTAGTCCTCTGTGTTTCGGTCGCGATAGGCGGTAAATGCCTTTTTTGTTTTCTCTCCAAAGAAGAAGTTCTTCTTCACTTTAAGTTCAGCATCGGGAATGGAGTCTTCCTTAGCGGACTTTTCATCTTCCAAAGTAATATTGGGCTTATCTGGATCTACCTCCTCTTTAGCCGGAGCCAACACCTGATCGATCCCTCCGCAAGCCGAAACAGCAGCAATTAAACCTAAAAGCAATAGCTTCTTTAGCATGACGTGAAGATAACGATTATCGGTTTTGCTCTAGTATAATATTCGAAATCAGGCAAAAGCCAAGGGGGAACACTCGTTGGCATGAGCTCGAACCAAGGACCCTTCCCGATAAATCGGGATCAGAAGCTCTAACTCAACTTTAACAGAAGCTCTTCCAGCTTCTTCGGGTTTTGCTTTAGCTCCTTTAAATAGTTTCTCGATTTCATCTTTTTCAGGTGCAGCTCTAGCTTGCGGGCCGTTGACTTTTCCAGTCCTTCAACAGTCAGATAAACCTCCCAGGGAATACCTCGCTTTGTCCATATCTTGTTCCGGGCACCATCGTTATGAAAACTCAGTCGGTCTGAAA
>NZ_DBHC01000037.1:108711-112670 GCF_002296035.1 Roseivirga sp. UBA838 | reverse complement strand
GAATTGACGTTTACATAATCCAAGTCACTGTTCTGATCGCCAGACTGTACTGTATAATTAAAGCTCAATGTGCTGGTGCCTGTACCTGCAGTGTAATCTACGGTGCGATCTGTTGTACCAGTCTCCAGAGTGATTTGAGGAGTGCCGGTTACGGTTACAGCCTCGCTAAAGGTTACGGTTACGACCACAATATCGCCCACTTTGTAGGTACCATCGGCTGTGGTTGAAGACACACTGGTTACAGTTGGAGGCACTGCATCAATCACTATGGCCTTGTTTGCACCAAGTGAATTGGCCTCTCCCGGAGTTGGTAGGGTAAGTGTGGCATTGTTGCCCACTGCATCGGTAATAGTACCGGAGTTTAAGCTCAACGAATTGACGTTTACATAATCCAAGTCACTGTTCTGATCGCCAGACTGTACTGTATAATTAAAGCTCAATGTGCTGGTACCTGTGCCGGTAGTATAATCTACGGTGCGATCGGGTGTACCAGTCTCCAGAGTAATTTGAGGGGTGCCGGTCACGGTTACAGCCTCGCTAAAGGTTACGGTTACGACCACAATATCGCCCACTTTGTAGGTACCATCGGCTGTGGTTGAAGATACGCTAGTAACGGTTGGAGCCGTAAGGTCTATGGTATAAGTTTCTTCCGATCCTATGACACCGGCAAAAGCATTGCTTGAATTATCAACAATATTCTGCCCTCCAGCAAAACCGAGGTCTACTGTTCCTTCAGCATCTATATTACCCACTGTTACATCAAAGACTGAGTTGGCCGTTTCGGTCGATACTCCAGTTACTGAGGCCGAACCACCACCGGTTACGACAAAGTCTGTCGCGTCTACGTTCTGAACATCTTCATTGAATGTAACACGGAATGTGACGCTGCTTGCATTAGTAGAGGCAGTTGCAGGGCTCTGGCGCACAATTGAAGTTACTGTTGGGGCCGCCTGATCATTAAGAGTGGCTGTATTGTTAGCGGTTTGATCGGCAGCACCTGCACGTCCATTAATATCAAAAACCTCATTAGCTTGAAGATCTACCTCAATGGTTTCGGCTCCATTAGGTGTACCCGTAAGACTGAAGAATATTCTTACCGTAGTTTCACCGCCTGTCAAAGTCGAAGCTGAACCTTCTGTAGGGCTATCGTTTTGCTTCACACTGGATATTACCGGAGTGGTTGCCGTTCCACCAGAAATTTTCAAGTCAAAATCAGCTGGTGTAAGTCCTCCTCCTCCACAGTTGTCTTCATAAACAGCTTCGTTGAAGGTCACATCGATGTAAGAATTATCTGCTGCCAGACTTACTCCGGTAATGAATGGGTCAACCAGGTCATTCAACGTTCTGGTATTGTTGCTCTGGCTGGCAGCCGCAGCATTACCTAGTACGTCAAAGACAGAACTTCCATCAGCGAAGTTAACTGTAATGGTCTCTCCACCATCTGCCACTCCTGTGGTTGTAAAGTTCACTCTTATATTGCTTTCACCACCAACCAGATCAGAAGTACCGTTCAATTGCTTGAGGCTGGTTATTACTGGCGTATGCGCGGATCCTCCACTAATTGAAAGCTGAATATCTGAAGGCTCCAATGCACCAGTTCCGCCATTGGTACTGTACATACCTTCAGTTGCGAATATTTCTATAAAGGTGTTTTCGTTATGAAGTCCGAGGCTGGTAATGGCCGGGCCTGATGCATCATTGGCCGCTCCAATTGTAGCGGCTGCACGAGTAAAGTCGGCTGTATCATCATCTGTATCGGTTCCATTAGGGCTTCTTTGCACCGACTCATCGCTCACAGAAGAAGCATTACCGGTAGGGGCTTCGCCTCCTGCTCCTCCCAGTTTTACCTGATCTACTGTGGCCCCGCTAGGATCTTTAAGAATTATCTGAACATCGTTATTCAAAAGGCCGGAACCATCGGGGTTACCTAATACCAGGAAGTCTCCAAACTGTGTGCTGTTGAACGTTCCTGAACCGGACGAGATGTAATTAGAAACATCAAAGGCTCCGTTGCTGGTCAAATCACCCGTAATGTCCGAACCATCAATAAGCTCTATAGTCCAACCGGTTAAATCAATACCTGTACTCTTAATATATAACTCTACCCACTCATCGTCTGAGCCAGGCACTCCACTTGCAGTTGAAGTAAAGTTTGTAGAACTCCAGTCTCGCTGAGGATCTGTAACCACCTCATTAATCACTACATTAACAGTGCTAAACCTAAGGGTAGAAGAGCTCGAAATACCTACAAAATCATTTCCGGCATCATCATCTAATGCCGATGCATCTATTTCTATATGATAGTTTGTTCCTTTTTTTAAGGTACCTGAAGGGTTTAAAGTAACAGTAGCACCTGAAACACTAACCAATGAACCATTGGTAACGTCCAACTGCTCAAAGTTACCCACACCGGTTTCAACGATTGTAATATTACCAGTGCCTACAACCATATTGTCGTCAAATGTAATGGTGAGGTTCTGGCCTAAGTTAACATTGGTTGCTCCGTTTGCAGGCGAACTACTCTGAATAGTGGGCGCAGTTACATCGGCTGTGGTTACGTTTACGAGAGTTGGCGATGCCTGAAGGTTTGGTGTACCTTCATCGTCTCTGGCTACCACATACACATCGTAGGCAGTCTCTGACGTTAGACCTGTTACGCTAAAGGCATTGGTAAAGCCTCCCGAGTTTACGGTGGCATTACCCGAAGTTACGGCTGCTGCTCCGCCATTTCCGGTGCCGCTAACCACCTCTGCAGAGGTAGGAGCGGTAGCTCCGTCTAGTAGAACCACATAAAAAATATCTCCCGCTTCATCTATATCTGTATTCAAAGTAAAACTGGTGCCTCCTACCGATGAAGCATTGGGTGTGCTGTTTTCAAAAATTGGGGCTGTGCCATCTGCGGTAGTGAAATTCAAGGTGGTAGCATCGGTGATACCTGCGTAACTGTTGCCAGCAATATCATCTATGGCCGTTGCTGCTATTCTAACGGAATAATTTTCCAACTCATCCAAGTCTGAAGATGGATTGATGGTCAGAACATTTCCGCTAATTGAGGCCTGAGAACCAGGGTTTGCAGCATCGATAGTAAATGAATTAGAACCATCGGTTTCGTCAATCACTTCTATGTTACCTGTACCAAAGGCTATATTCTCATTGAAAGTCAGGGTAATATTGCCACCGGGGCTTACTCCTGTAGCATCGTCTGTTGGGCTGCTTGAACTCAATGTTGGTGCAGAGGTGTCGACAACCACTGATAATGCTGCAGAAGATGAACTCTCATTGCCTGCTCCATCGGTAGCGGTAACCGTGATATTATGTGTACCCTCAGAGAGAGTCCCGGTTATGATATAGCTGTAACTCCCCCCCACATTGGTGGTGGTAGTTCCTACCAAACCATTAATTGAAGAGGTAATTTTAATGGTAACGCCAGATTCTATTCCTATTCCACTAAATCTCGGTTGGGTTACTGAGGTTATATTGTCTGTATTAGAAGTTCCCGAGTCAAAGGCTGCAACCAGATCAGGAGCGCCTGGTGTTGTCGGTGCTTCTGTGTCTACTGTGTGGGTAGCCCCTGAAGTAAACCCACCACTAATGACATTTCCTGAACCATCTTGAATACCCGTCCCACTAGACTTTAGATCTATACTGATTGTTCCTGTACCGGAAATAGACCCCACTGACACGGTATAGGTAGCTCCGCTACCACTCATTCCCGTAATGTTACCCGTAACTCCAGAGCCATCTACTGTAAAATCAGTTGCATCAACGCCAGAAACATTTTCGCTAAAGTTTACTGTAAAAGAAACACTAGTAGCGTTGGTAGCTGGCGAACCGCTTACAGTAATGCTACTTACACTTGGCGCAGTTACATCAGCTGTGGTTACGTTTACCAAGGTTGGTGATGCCTGAAGGTTTGGTGAGCCCTCATCGTCTCTGGCTACCACATACACATCGTAGGC
>NZ_DBHC01000037.1:20970-108403 GCF_002296035.1 Roseivirga sp. UBA838 | reverse complement strand
GGCTACCACATACACATCGTAGGCCGTCTCTGACGTCAGGCCGGTTACACTAAAGGCGTTAGTAAAGCCTCCAGAATTTACGGTAGCATTGCCAGAGGTTACAGCTGCTGCTCCGCCATTTCCGGTGCCGCTCACCACCTCTGCAGAGGTAGGTGCGGTAGCTCCGTCTGCTAGAACCACATAGAAAATATCTCCTGCTTCATCTATATCCGTATTCAAAGTAAAGCTGGTGCCTCCTATCGATGAAGCACTCGGTGTGCTATTCTCAAAGACTGGCGCGGTATCATCCAGCCCTGTTCCCTGAATAGTAAAGTTATAGGGGTTTTCATCTGCATCATCGTTCGCAATGCTTATCTCAGCCGTACGCAGGCCCACTGCACTCGGGTTAAACGTTACTTGAAAAGTGGTAGACCCTGAGGCACTTATTGGGTCTGAACCCGGTTGGCTCGATACTGTAAAATCAGCCGAATGTGTACCGCTGATGGTTACATTTGGAGAACCAGTCAGGTCCAAATCACCGGTACCCGTGTTTTGAATTGTAAATGTTCTCACAATATTGGCTCCGCTACTCGCACCTGTAGAACCAAAATCCGTATGATCTGCTGTGGATGGTGTATTGTCTCCATCCGTTATATCTTGCCCATTTCCCTGGACGTTGATTTCGGGCGCTGCGGAAACAAAGGCTGACCCTGTGAATGTATCCGGAACCACCGAAGGAAACGAAAAATCGCCAGTAGTCCAGTTGCCTATGGTGTTTATGGTAGTAGCCGCAGAAGACAGCGTACTAAAAGAGGTAGTTCCCGAATAGTATCCTTCGAAACAGGTTATTACTGCTGTACTACCATTAGTAAGGCCTGTCCCACTTAGAGTATTTCCAGTGTCGCAGCCCACAAAAGCCAAAAACACACCCGGAGTAGCCCGAGTGCCGGTAATAGCGAACAGTTGGTCGCCATTGGCCGTAGAAAAACCAAGATCATCTTCAATGGCTATTCCCAAAGACGCGGAGATACCCGCTCCGTTATCATCAGCGTCAGTAATATCTATAACAGTACCTTTGGCTATAGTTGAACCGGTATTATTGCTCCATATGACTTCCCCTTCAGACGTGGAAGAAGCGAATCCAGTACCGTTCCACTCCTCATCTACAAAACGAATGCTAGTTCCGTTGGGGCAATCATCCAGAAGGAGAAAGGAAAAACCATCATCGTCATCATGATATGCCACAAAAACAATATCGCCCGCGGCATCAATTGCTCCATTATTGTTTTGGGCAAAGGATGCATTGAAGCCTATGAGCGAAAATACGATAGCCAGAAGTTTTTTCATTGGATATAAAAGGTGTTTTGGTTGTTGGTGAAGTAATTAGAGTCGATTGTGGTCATACCTCCAAATCTAATAAGAATACCTAAATGAGATGACAAAAAAAGTAGGAAGCTCACTTAAATCAAGTAATTATACCTAGTCCTCCTGCGGGTAATTACTCATCTCATACCTAAGTCAATTTAAGTAAGACAAGGCCTCTGCCAAAAGAGACAGAGGCCTTAAGATAGTATTTCAATCAGATTAATTTCTTGAAGGAAATGTTCCAAACAAAGCTATGATGTAGTAGATGGCCAGGTAGGGCTGCATATTACTAAACGGCTGACTACCCCCTGTTAAACCCACAGTTGGCGCCCCCCCAAATTGAACACTCACACTTCCACCATTGTAGAAAGAATTTGAACTTGACGCAGATGAAAAATTATCATTCCCTGTGTTAGCCAGCACACCTTTAGAAGGATCACTTTCATCTTCATCGCCTGAATTGGCATTTACAGGAATTGGCACTATACCAGTAACACTATCCATACTCGCCAAGTGGTTGTGCGAAGGCATATTCAATACCGTTAACTGAGTGTTTGCTGTGCCGCCTCTTTGCCCTAGTCTGTAAGTTGGTAATCCAGGACCTGTCCCAGGGCCAATTGGCACTCTGCCCCTTAAATCGGGCAAGGCAAAGGTGGTTCTTCCATCTCCGCCATAGGTAGTCCCTAAGATTGAAAAAAGTGCAGTATTGGATGAAATAGCCATTAACTGCCCCTCACAAAAAGCCCATCCGCGGGGAGCAAAATTGCCCGCAAAAAGCATAACTTGACCTATAAAAGGTTCCATAGTATTTAATGTTTACTGTTGAAAAAAAATTTTGATTAAGTAAACGAATTAAATCAAGAGTTCCTAAAATGATTTTGCCATTGGTTAGATTCGGCAGATAAATACTAATTGGCCCTATCGTTGATAACTTTTGGTAAACCAGGTAACTCCCTGGCTCTTTAAATTGGCATGAAGACTTTCAACCATCTCTAGTTTTTATTGGTATCAACATACCATATATTCGTTGGAATTCTAACCAACCCAATACGCAGAACAATTAAACACACATGACATCTATTAAGCTACCCTTCAGGTTCAACTCATCTCTACTGAAACAAGAGGTCGATTCAATCGACCGAGAACTTTACCACGATATTTACAACCCTTTCGTAGATCGTGACATGCTTTTTTCACTTCACCTCGTAACTCCTGACTTAAAGAGTGGAGGGTTTATACCGAATGAGCTTTTAACTAAGTTTCCCGAGTTATTCAAAATATATAACAGCATTAAGTCTGATAAGGAAACGTACCGAATTCACATACTCAGGTCCGGAGGTGTAATTAGAAGACATAGAGACATAGCCAGAAATTATGAAAACGGTGTTTTTCGAATTCATATTCCGGTTTCACACCCTAAAGGAATGCTTACTCTATTGAATGACAAACCCGTGGACTGGCAGGAAGGAGAATGCTGGTATCTGGATTTAGACATGCCTCATGAGATAAGAAATGAAAGTGACCATGATAGAATACATATAGTAATGGATTGTGTAAGAAATGCCTGGTGGGACAATATTTTTTCTCAGGCCAACTACACCCCTTCATTTGGTACCGGGTATTCGAGAATGCAAAAAGAAGAACTTCAAGAAATGAAGCAGCTCTTAATAAATATGAATTCCAGCGCCAATGAACTGGTCATTGCCCAAATTGAACAAGAACTAAAGAATAGAGAAAGCGCATAGCGTCAGAGCTACAACCCAAGGTATGGGTTGAACCAACCGGAATCGACCATATTGGAATGGGGAATATTGAGCTCATGAAGGGCTGCTGTTCTTAGTTGCCGGCCAAGGGTACTTTGGGTGGAAGCTACTTTACCCTTATATAAATGTTCAACCAAATGAATCACACTTTCTTCTCCTCTCAGAGCTTTGGACGGAACAAAACTTCCTCTGGAAGAATTTATTTCAATACCCGAAAGCTGTAAAACTCCTCCCCCATCACGACTAGCACCCAACAACACCCCAGACTCATAACCAAGGGCTTCAAAAACATCTCCATTAAACCAGTTTACCTCTTGCGGCTGCGAAGCTCCCATGGTAAGTGTAGTGGAATATACTTTAAACGCCTCTTCGGGCTCAAAAGATAGGTCTCTAAGTAAATAAGGCAGCCCAAGCAAAGGCACTTTTTGGTGGAGTTTTCTATTAATAAAGCCTTCCATAAAGAGCCGCGCCTCCTCCCCACAAAACGCAGCAATAAGAAAGTCGGGAGAATCTTTTTCTATGTAATCGAGTACTACTGACGGGTCTGAAAGATTGTCTACTCCCTGAGGAAGTCTTGTTACGGCAAAAGACCACTTGGAATCAGGGTTGGCCTTTTTCATGCCAAGATCCATTGCTTTGGTGAAATTATAGGCCATATCATATACTCCGCCTACTAGCATTCCTTTTGAACCAAACTTCTCAGTGCCCCAATATCCTAAGCTCCACATTTGCTGCCAGATGTGATCTGAGTTAATAAATACATTATTGGGCAAGTCTTTTAGCTCTGGCAAATGACCTCCCAAATTATTCACCACAATAGGAACTCCAGCCGACTCGAATACTTTTGAACAAAAAGCCAGAGTTTGGTTGGATACAATACCGGTAATGGCATCGACCTCATGAAATTCAGTCATTTTCCTCATGACCTCCTCCACCAATCGAGGGTTTCCGTTGCCAATAAATTCTAACTCCATTTGTTCTATACCCACTTCTTTAGCAGCACGCTTTAGCCCACTTTTAAAACGTTTAGCCATAGGAAGAATAGATGAGCTGGGAAGAAGTACACCAAGGGTAAAATCAGTCATTCGGTATGTATTTGTTCATTGAATAGTTTGGCATTAAGGTTCCGACAAAACTGTGGAAAAAGAATCCGATTTCAAGTCTTAAGTCAGATTTTTATCTTTTAATTTAGAAATCCTAAAAAAACGAAACTACATGAATGCACACAATACAATGCATGAAGATCTGGAAAAAGCCTTAAAGCACTTTAACTCCGGCAACCTATCAGAAGCTGAGTCATTACTCAATGAAATTTACCATAAAGAGCCCGACAACATAGATGCCTCATTTTACCTGGGCATTCTTGCTGCTCACAAAGGCAATGCAGCAAAAGCTATTAATCATTGGAAACAGGCTCTGAAGGTTGATGCTAATCATTTTGAGAGTCTCTCCAACCTGGGCTATCTGTATACACAAATCAATGATCTTAAATCGGCCAAAGATTACCTTCTCAAAGCCAGCCGACTAAAACCACAAAGAGAAGAAGTTAGCCTACAGCTTGCCCAGGTACACGACATGCTGGGTGAGAAAAGTCAGGCACTGAGTATACTGGAACCCTTGTTGCAAGAAGAGCCGGTAATACCCGATGCTTATTTGTATCTGGCCGATTTAAAAGCTAAAGAAGGGAAACTTCAGGAGGCAGAAGCACTACTGAATGAGCTCACACGTAAAGCTCCTCAAGTTCATCAGTCCCATCTGTACCTTGCCCGGTTATACTCGCTTGCCGGCAGGACTGCCGAAGCAGAAAAGGCCTTTAAAAAAGCGCTCGAACTCGGGCCTCAATTCATGGAAACCACTTTTGAGTATGCCCGGTTTCTCATTTCTAACGGGCAGGGAGCTCAGGGAGCTTCTTTGCTTGATGAAATGGGAAAAACCTATCAGCACAATGTTCAGGTTCAAGTTCAAATGGCGGGTTTGTATGAAGAGTTAGGCAACTTTGAAAAGGCTTTGGAGGCCTATACCAAAGCTTTGGATTTAGCCCCCGGAAACGAGGAAATTAAAAACAAGCGCAGCCAAATATATACCCGTTTCGTTCCTCCCTGGCACATGGAGATGCTCTCAGACCTTGAGCGCAACGAGGCATACCAAAAGGCTATAGAATCGGTGGTAAAAGAAAACTCAGTGGTTCTTGACATTGGTACAGGGAGTGGTATTCTCTCCATGATGGCCGCAAGAGCTGGTGCAAAACATGTATATACCTGCGAGAGTTCGGGTTTACTAGCCGAAGCTGCACTAGACATTTTCAAGAAAAACGGATACTCAGAAAAAATTACGCTCTTTAAAAAATACTCTACGCAAATACCACCGAACGACCTGAAAGAAAAACCGAATGTTATTGTGGCCGAAATATTCGACTCAGGACTACTGGGAGAGCATGCCGTATTTTCATTTAGACATGCCATTGAAGCTTTAGGAGCACCAGGTTGCAAAACCATTCCCCAATCGGCCAATGTAGTTGGCCGCATAATCAGCCTACCGAAACAAAAGCAAATTCATCCCATAAAAGACATCTCGGGCTTCGATTTGTCTCCTTTCAATAAGTTTCGCGTAGCTGAAGCCTATCTGTCTATGAAGCTATCGGCTACGGAGCATGAGTTTATGTCTGATGAAAAGGATTTACTTCATGTGAACTTCGAAAAGCCCTGGCCAACCATTCCAGGCAATCATAGCCAAAGAGTAGAGCTTGAGTTTGAAATAACCCGGAATAACAATATTCATGGTGTGGCCTTTTGGTTCAAACTGAACCTAACCAATGACATATCTATCTCTAGTGCTCCAGAGAGAAAGGACAATCACTGGGGGCAAGCCATTGCTTTCTTTGACAAGGAGTTAGCTGGCAAAAAAGGCAATGTTCTTGGACTTACTTTGTGCTATAACGACATCAAAATCTGGTTTGAAAATGCCAGAATAGTCAATGAATAGCCAGCCAGACCAAATCCACAGCGAAGTATGAAGCCAAGTCATCGTTTTTCATTTCGGTTCGACTATAAACCCATACTCAAGGAGTTTCAATCTTTATCCGTTGAGTGCCAGAAACATTTCAATACCGGCTACTATGATGGGGAATGGAGCGGTCTTTCTTTAAGAAAACCAGTTGATGCCCGGCACGATTTGAGTGCCGGAGATCAACAAAGTGATATTTATCAAGACACTGAATATTCCGGCTTAATGAGCTCCACTCAGTCCATACTGGACTACTTCCACTGCGAAAAAACGGCAGTCAGAATTCTCAAATTGACTCCCGGGAGCCATATAAAAGAGCATTCAGACCACAGCCTAAGCTTTTTTGACGGGCTCGTTCGTTTGCATATTCCATTGCAAACCAATCCGCAAATTGAGTTTATTGTTGCAGGAGAAAAATTACCCATGAAAGAGGGCGAATGCTGGTTTGCCAATTTTAATGAGTTGCATAGTGTTTACAATGGCGGCCAAACCGATCGGATTCACTTAGTAATTGACCTGAAGGTAAATGACTGGCTAGCTTCTCTATTCGAAAAAGAAGGCATCATCAGTACAGGAGAAGAAGCACCAGACCCAATGGATAGCCAGCCCAAGTCTGCTAAAATAGAGATGATTAAATCGCTTCTATCCATGAATAGCGAAACTTCTACCGATCTGGCTAAGAAGCTCATTAGCAAATATGGACTTGAGAATGAGATTGCCTGAATAATCCATTATTGAAGTGGGAACTATACATGTGCTCACTGCTTTCATCTGGGAGCAGACCCGCTCCTTAAACAGCTTCTATCGCGATTATTATTTAAAAGAATGCAGAATTCCGATAGAATGGCACTGCGAATAGGAAAGCAACGAGTTTAATCTGATTCTTAATCTCTGAGCCACTTCGTAAGCACAGGGAACCCTGCCCTGCCTTTGGCAACCTCCTCTTCGCTTCTGCATAGGCCCATCCATTGCAATAGTGGTAGTGCTATGTAATTCCCAGCCTCAAAGTTTTCTATATACCATTCTGAAGAGTCTTTGTATCCGTTTTCATGAAAAACAATATGCGGATCTAAATCAAGATACCTTAGTGCAGCATAACTCCAAAGTATAGCTGCCGGCTCCAGACTATTAATATTCATTCCCTCCCCCGGCTCCAGGTCTCCGGACGCACATGCTCTTTCTTCGGGTTTCATCAAAGCTAAATGACCTGCCTCATGGAGAAGGTCTCCCGGATAAGTAAGTTTTGACTCATCATAGAGAATTATGCCTTGATCGATGCGAATACCGGGAACAAAGGTTTCACCGGTGAGAATAGCTTCTCGAACAGACAAACCAATTTGCTCAAGAAAGGTGGTGATCTTAAAAATCACCTGACCCCTATCTACCGAAGGTACCATAAAAGCCTTTCTAAAAAATAGTAGTTATGCGTTTGGCAATCTAGCCAAACGCATAACCACACACAGATTAATTTCCTACTTCTCTCAACAACGTTTCAATAGCTTTTTCCAGCTGCTCATCTCTACCTTTATCGATTAGGCCCGGCATATTTTTTATTTTGATATCCGGCTCGGTTTGCAGGTTTTCCATCCAGCGGCCGCTCTTATCTTTGGCACTTACCGGAACTACTCCCCAGCGACCACCATTAGGCAGACCTTCCCAACCGGCAAATGAACAGGTACCCGGTACGGGCATACCCAGCGTAGTACCAATTTTAAGATCGGTATAGCCCTGTGCAAAGCAATGACCATCGCTATAGTTCGATTCATTGAACATAGCCAGCGTGGGCTTGGTCCAGCGCGAGGTTGGCTCTCCCCCTACTACTTTGGCAGCCGTGGCATAGGTTATAAATGGCTCTCCTGTAAAGAACATGGCCAGATCGGCAACCAAATCGCCTCCGCCATTAAAGCGGGTATCTACAATTACTCCTTTGGTTTCATAGTATTTGCCCAGCATATCTTCAAATATGCTACGGTAAGGGCCGTCACTCATGCCCGGAATGTGCACATATCCTAACTTTCCGTTGGACTTCTCTTTGACTTCGGCCTCGTTGATACGAACAAACCTTTCATAGAGCAATCCTCTTTCGGCTCCCAGAGAAATGGGCTTCATGGTGATTTCCTGTTTGTTTTCACCCTTCGCATCGGTTATTTCCAGTAGCGTAAACTTATCGGCCTTTCTGTTGAGGTAAGCAGCTATGTCTCGATCGGGAGTAATGGTTTCTCCATCAATTTTCTGGATAATCATTCCCGGTTCTACATTGAATTTGGCCTTATCTAGAGGGCCTCCTTCAATTACTTCAGTAATGCGTATGCCATTCCCCTGATGTTTGTAGTCGAAGAAGATGCCCAAAGAGGCTGTTGCATCTGCGTTTTCTATACTGCTACCATAGCGTGCCCCTGAATGCGAAACGTTCAACTCGCCTAACATTTCTGAAAGCATTTCTGAAAACTCATAGCCATTGCCAATAGAGGGCAAATACTTTGCGTATTCTTTGCGCATGAGCTCCCAGTCCACACCGTGGTAGGTTGGCTCATAGAAAATGTTTTTAGTACGAATCCACACATGATCAAACATATAGGCTCTCTCGGCCACTTCATCGTAAGTCATTTCGCCTCGAATGGAAATCCCTTCTTGTTTACCACTTTCGGGGTCAATTTTAGAAATTCTACCTCCACTCAACAGGTAGAGATTTTTCATGTCTTTATCCCAGGTCATTGAACCAAAACCGGTATTCAAGCGAATGGCCTGCTTTGTTTCCCTGGTTCTCAGGTTAGTAACCCACAGGTTTTGTCCGGCCTCAAAGCTGGCCAGGTAGTACAGCTTTTCTCCGTCTTTAGAAAGTACTGCATCGCCCAGGTAAGAGGAATGAATGGTAAGTCTTGCCTTGCGCTCTTTCATTCCGTCCCAATCAAACTTCAGGTCTTTACTCTCTTCTTTTCTCGGCTCTTCTTTCTTTTTCTTTTTATCACCATCTTCCTCTTTAGGCTCTTCCTTCTTCTTGGTTTCTTTTTCTATCTCCTGCATGAGCTCATAATCTTCTTTGCTCATATTGAATTGGTCATAGGCCTCCTGAGTAAAGAACATGGTGTATACATCGCTCTGACTTCTGCCGCTGGTAGCCAAACTTTTGAGTCCGTCCCGGTTGCTAAACCATATCATTTGCTTGCCTTCATTTACCCATTTAGGAGACGAATCGTAATAACCGCTTTCTGTAAGGTTAACTCGTTGAGAACCATCGGCAGCCAAAAGCAACACTTCGCTATTGTTCAGCAGCTTGCTCCAGTCTACCAGCAACCATTTGCTGTCCGGGCTCCAGGTAAAATACTTGTCTCCGTCTCTCATGTGAAAGAGGTCGTCCTGTGTAAGCAGGCTCACTTCGTTTCCGGAAGCCACATCTCTAACCACCAAATTTCTTCTGTCTTTTATGTAGGCCAGTTTCTTTCCATCGGGCGAGAAATTAGGCATATAGGCATCTACCTCTCCGCTAATCATGGGCTCTTCCTTCAAAAGAGTAGAAGCAAAAAAGAATGGCTCCTGGGCTTCTCTGATCCGGGTTGACTTAAAAATGCTCCATTTACCGTTGCGCTCTGCGGCATACACTACCGACTTCCCATCTGGGCTGAAAGTAACAAACTGCTCTGCTTCGGGCGTATCGGTAATTCGTTTGGTGAGTGAACCATCTACAGAGGTTACAAACACTTCGCCCCTGGCCACAAAGGCAATTTCTTTTCCGTTGGGAGAAACCGCCATTTCACGAACACCGCCATTAATACTTATAAACTTGTCTTTATTGGTTTTCTCCTGTGTGCGTATGGTCACATTCACTTTCTGAGGCTGCGCGCCTTCACGCATGGTGTATAACTCTCCGTCATAGCCAAAGGCTAGAGTGCCACCTCCAAAACTCAGGAACCGCACGGGGTGTAAATCGAAAGATGTTAGCTGCTGGCTTTGTGATGGGTTAGCCAGGCTCATTTTATGCACATTGAAAGTTCCACTGGCTTCGCTTAGGTAATAAACTGACTGCTCATCGGCAGAAAAAACAGGCTGCCTGTCTTCACCAGCTCTATTGGTGAGCATTTTGTGTGTATTTGAAGCTTTGTCGTAAATCCACAAATCTCTTGTTATGGCAGAGGTATGGTGCTTTCTCCACTCGTTTTCACCTCCTTTTTTATCGTGGTAGATCATGGTATTACCATCCTTACTCACTTGCACATATTCGGCAGGAATGGTGAAAATCTGATCTACTCTTCCTCCTTTTACCGGCACACTGTATAGCTCAGGCTGCGAGCCTGTGGGGTACTGACGGTGCTCCTTTGTATCCATGCGTTGGGCTCCAAAAATCACCGACTGGTCGTCATGTGAAAAAGTAAAGGGGCTCTCATCGTTAGAGTGATAGGTGAGTCTTGTAGCAGGGCCTCCGTTGGCGCTCATCACAAATACATCAAAGTTGCCGTATCGGTCAGATGCAAAGGCAATCTTTTGACCATCACTGCTCCAAACGGGCATATAATCATGCGCTTCGTGAAAGGTTATCTGCCTGGCTTCTCCGCCACCAACCGGCACCACATACAAGTCGCCTTTATAAGTAAAAGCAATTTGCTGACCGTTGGGCGAAATAGACTGGTATCGAATCCACTTTGGCGTTTCCTGGGCATTGAGTGCCAGAAGGGTCAGGGAAAAAAGTAGTGTAAAGAGTTTCTTCATGAATTGAGTTTTTTTAGAAAGCCCAATCTATGAAAACTGCGCTTAAGGAGGAAGAAAGAACTCCACAAGCCCTCATTAAAATCGACCGAAGGTCAATGCAACGTTTGTCTGTACTAAAAACAGCTTCTTATCAGGTATTTTCTTCTTTGTTTCGGGGCTTGTATAGGACAATAATCTGAATAGAGAGACCAATAATTACCAGGGCTATAACTTCCAACTGAGTAAGATAGTCCATGGCATCTACCGATTTAGTGGCCTTCTGTAACTGCCTCTTACCTTCTGCCAACTGTATTTTAGAGAGCGCATAAAGGTCTTTTTCCATGGCATCTATTCTCCCTAAGAATACTGACTTGGCCTCTTGAGCATTCTTATTTTTTGAGGCCCAATCGGCTTCCAGCACCCTAAGTTCTTTCATATGGCTGGCAAACGAATCGAGAAAACCCTTCTCTTCGCGAGTGAGGCGGGTACCATAAAACTGCTCTACAAACTGACCGATGGAGTCATTGACCATTTTAGACCGACCATTAAAAAAGGCCAAATCATCGCGCAGAATGGCCAGACGTTTTTCCTCAACCAGCAAAGTAAGCTCAAATACCAGGTCTTTGGCTACCAGCCGATCTTCATAAATGGTAACAACCGATTCTTTCACTCGTCTAAAATGCTGCCGGTCTACGAGATTAGTCGCTAAAATAAGAAGGAAGACCACCAGCAATCCGGCCGTCCATTTCAATTTGTCTGCCATTGTTTTCATAGGTGAATTTATTTAACCATAGGCCACATAGTCTATGGTAACGCTCATTTATACAGTGCGTACGATTTCTCCAAAAATTGGATTTTGTTCGCACAATTTTAAGCGAAAAGATAAAGGAATCGGCAAAATTCCAAAATCAGATTTTTACCGAACCCGATTATGGAAACAGATGCCGTTTTTTTCTGTACCCCGGCCATACAGCTGTTTGGGTCAAAGAAAGGGGCAGAAAACAGGTTTTGCGCTAAGAAAACTATAGATGAGAGGCTATCTGCTGGCGAATGTCTTCGAATTGCTGGGGAGACAACTTCAGCTTTGGCCGGCCAAAGTCAATATCGTGCATGCCGTGCAGAGGAATAAGGTGTATGTGTGCATGGGGAACCTCAAGGCCCACTACAGCCACCCCCACCCTTAGACAGGGGATAGCTTTTTCTATGGCTTTTGCCACCTGAAAAGTGAAGGCCTGAAGCTTGAGGTAAGTATCTTCATCCAAATCGAACAGCTTGTCTATCTCTTTTTTAGGCACCACTAATGTATGTCCCTCATTGAGCGGGTTAATGTCTAAAAAAGCAATAGCATGATCGTTCTCTGCCACTATGTGACCCGGAATTTCTCTGTTAATGATTTTGGTGAAGATACTTGCCATTGTAAAAGCTTAGTCTAGCGTTATTTCCAGAATCTCAAATTCCAACTTTCCGGCCGGAGCGTTCACCTCTGCAATTTCACCTACTTTTTTATTGAGCAAGCCTTTACCTATTGGCGACTCATAAGAGATTTTACCCGACTTAAGATCGGCCTCTTTTTCAGAAACCAGGGTATATTTTACGGTCATTCCATTCTTTACGTTTTTAATTTTCACAGTCGAAAGAATGGACACTTTAGAAAGATCTACATCTTCCTGTTTTCTAATTCTGGCATTGCCAACCAGCGTTTCCAGTTCGGCAATTCTCATTTCCATCAGGCCCTGAGCATCTTTAGCGGCATCATACTCGGCATTCTCACTCAGGTCGCCTTTGTCGCGGGCCTCGGCAATTTGCCTTGCCATATCGGCCCTGCCTTTGGTTTTTAGTTCGTGAAGTTCATCTTTCAACTTCTGCAAACCTTCTTCGGTGTAATAACTTACACTTGACATATCTATAATATTTTAGTGTTCACAAAAAAAAACAACGGTCTCAAACTGAAACCGCCTTAAACAAATAAAATCGCCCTTGAGCGATTGTATAGCTACAAAGTTAGCAAAAATAAGTTAAGTGGAAAGTTAGCGATTCCAGTCGATACGATAGTAACCGGCAATCTTACTCACCAAGACTTCATTGATTCGTTTGTAGGAGGCAAAGGTCCACCCGGCAACATGTGGCGATAGTACTACATTCTTTCGAGCGAACAAGTTCTCAAACCTTTGCTTTTCTTCGGAGGTCAGGGCTTCGAATTTTTCTTTTTCGAGCACATCGAGAGCGGCTCCTAATATTTTCCCTGAGTCGAGCAAAGACAACAAATCGGCTATGGGCACAATTTCGCCCCTGGCAGTATTGAGAAGATAAACGGGCTTTCTGAACGACCCAAAAAAGGTTTTATTCATCCACCCACGAGTTTCTTCTGTCAATGGTACATGCAGGCTCAGAATATCGGTTTTCTGGAAAAGCTTTTCCAAGCTTACTTCTTCTACCTTTTTGGTACCAAAACCCTTTTTAAATTTATCATACACTAATATGCGGCAGTCAAAAGCTCTTAATCGTTGCACAAAAGCTTGCCCCATATAGCCATAGCCAACAATTCCTACTGTTTTGTCGGAGAGCTCTACGCCTCTATTGCCTTCTCTGTCCCACACCCAATTTCTTACTTCCCGGTCGGCTGCATTGATTTTATTCAACAAATTGAGCAGCATGCCCATGGCATGTTCAGCCAGGGCATCACGATTACCTTCCGGAGCATTGAGTATTTCAATGTTGCGAGCTTCTACATAAGCTATGTCAATTTTATCGAGGCCTGCACCCGCCCTGCCAATGAACTCGAGTTTAGTGGCCTTGTCTATAAATTCCTTATCTATGGTGGTTTTGCTTCTTACCAAAACCCCTTCAAACTGACCGATACAATCGAGGATTTCGCTTCGGCTAATTTTAGGTGCATAATGAGGTTCTATACCAATTTCTTCTAAGAGAGGCACAATGCTCTCGTGCATATCATCAATAATGAGACACTTTTTCTTCATGACTAGGGTAATAATAGATTGGCAATTGCCAGATAAACGATGATTCCGAGGATATCGTTGGTGGTGGTGATAAACGGCCCTGAAGCGAGTGCCGGGTTTACGCCTAGCTTATCGAGCACCAAAGGGGTTGTAGTACCCATAAAAGAAGCTAGCATTACCACGCAAACCAATGAAATGGCTACCACCGAACCGAGGGTCTGATCGTCTTTCCAAAGGAATACAATTAAGAAACTAATAAGGGCCAGTACTATGCCTGTGAGTATGGCTACCAAAAACATGCGGGCAATTCGCTTGGAGAAAGTGTCTTCAAAGGCCGATTTGTTGGCAAGGCTTTGCACAATGAGGGTCGATGATTGAATACCCACATTGCCACCAGTAGCCATAACCAACGGAATAAAGAATGCCAGGGCAGCGTTTTTTTCCAGATCTCCTTCGAAAAAACCAATGGCCCAAGCCCCCAGAGTTCCCCCCAACAGACCTATGAGTAGCCAGGGCAGTCTTGCTTTGGAGATAGCCCAAATGGTATCGTCTTCCTCAATATCGCCCGAAATACCGGACATTAGCTGTCGCTCTTCTTCGGCCTGTTCGGTAATCACATCCACAATATCATCGATGGTTATTCGTCCAACCAATCTTCCTTGCAAATTGACTACCGGTACGGCATCCAAATCATACTTGCGCATTATGGCTGCCACTTCTTCTTCATCCATGTAGGTTTCTACATGAATAATGTCGCTATCATAAATGTCTTTGATAAAGGTTTTGTCTTTTGAAAGAATGATTTTCTTCACCGACACCTTGCCTTGGAGTTTACCTTTATCATCTACCACATATACCGAGTAGATTTTCTCTACGTTTTCGGCCTGCCTGCGAATCTCATCAATGGTTTGAATGACTGTCCAGTTAATATTGGCCACAATCATTTCCTTGGCCATCAAACCACCGGCACAGTCTTCATCGTAGCGCATCAGTTCCTGAATGTAGGCAGCACTTTCAGGGTCATCTATAGCGGCAATTACTTCTTCTCTGGTTTTTACAGGCAAATCGTTGATGATGTCAACGGCATCATCAGACTCCATTTCTACGATATACTGGGCAATTTCATGGGGTTGGAGTTCTTCCAGAAATTCCTTTCGGGTGTCTTCTTCCAGCTCTTCAATTACCTCTGCTCCCACAGCATTGTTGAGCACATCGAGCACATAACGAGCTTCTTCAGACTCCACCTCATCGAGCAAGGCAGAGATATCGGCCGGATTCACTCCTTCCATGGTGTCGCGGATAAAGGCATCGTCTTTCCGCTCTATGGCCTGAAGCATCAGGTCTAGATATTCTTTGGAAAGCTCAAATGTCACTCGTTCTGACGACACGCTGTTATCTTGTTGGTTAGATCCACAAATTGATTAACTGAAAGTGCTTCGGCCCGTAGGTCAAGGATTGGGTCGTTTGCCAACTCTGCCGGCAAATTTATAGCTTTTAATGCGTTGCGCAACGTTTTCCGTCTCATTTGAAAACCCGCCTTTACCACTCGTTTAAACAGGTCTTCATCGCAGTTTAAGTGCTCTGTCTGGTTCCTTTTCAATCGGATAACACCCGAATTGACCTTGGGTGGGGGGTTAAAAACTCCGGGCTTTACGGTGAACAAATACTCAATGTCGTAGTAGGCCTGGAGGAGCACACTCAAAATGCCATAAGTACGCGAACCTGGAGGCTCGGCAATTCGGTCGGCCACTTCCTTTTGAATCATGCAAACTACTTCAGGAACCTGGTTTCTCATTTCCAGTATTCTGAAAAATATTTGCGAAGAAATATTGTAAGGAAAGTTACCTATGATGGCCAGCGGTTCTCCGGTATTATCTAAAAAGTTGTACTTGAGAAAATCTCCGTCAATAATGTGTTGCTGAAGCTCCGGAAAATGCTCGTGTAAATAGGCAATAGACTCTTTGTCTATATCAATTACCCAGGTATTATGCTCGCCCTTTAATAAAAATTGGGTGAGCACCCCTGTACCGGGGCCTACTTCCAACACGCTTCGGTAATTTCCATGCCCTGTAAGGCCATTGGCTATGCGCTCTGCTATGGACAAATCTTTTAGAAAATGTTGCCCTAAATGTTTCTTTGGTCTTACGTTAGACATTGTCACAACTTATTTAAAAAAGCTTAATTTGCGCACAAAATTAGAACTTCGATTCAAACCCTAAGGAAAGAGCACCAAAACATGCATGAACCTAAGCGAGAAGAAAGAAAACTGCCCACACTTGGTATAACTATTGGCGATGTAAACGGTATTGGTCCTGAAGTGATTATCAAGTCGGCACTCGATGCCAGAATTTTCAATCAGGTAAATCTGGTAGTTTATGGGCATGGAAAGGTGCTTTCCCACTACAAAACCCTGCTAGACATTGAGAAGTTTGTGTTTAACCAAACCCAAAAGGCCGATCAGATTCGATACAACAAACTCAATGTAATTAACTGTGTAGAGGATATTGAAGTGACCCCGGGCGAAGAGACCAAAGAGGCGGGCGCTTTGGCACTGGCAGCCATAAAGCAAGCCAGTCAGGATTTGAAAGAGGGAAAGATTGATGCCATAGTTACAGCACCAATCAACAAAAACAATATTCAGAGCGATTCTTTTCAGTTTCCCGGCCACACGGAATTCTTTACCGAAACTTTTGGAGCCGAAGAGAGCCTTATGTTTCTCTGTAGTGAGCAAATGCGAATTGGAGTAGCCACGGGCCATATTTCGGTAGCACAAATCAAAGAGAGACTTACTGCGGAAGTAATTGAGAAAAAAGCATCGCTTATGCTAAGGTCTCTGAAGAAAGATTTTGGCATTACCAAGCCCAAAGTGGCTGTTTTGGGGCTAAACCCGCATGCGGGAGAAGATGGCCTGCTTGGAACCGAGGAAAACGAAATTATACGCCCGGTGATTAATGCCTTTAAAGAAAAGGGCGAATTGGTATTTGGCCCCTACCCTGCCGATGGTTTCTTTGGCAATGCCAGCCAAACTAAGTTCGATGGTGTGTTGGCTATGTATCACGATCAGGGGCTTATCCCTTTTAAAACCCTTGCCTTTGAAGACGGGGTTAATTTTACGGCCGGACTGAGTATTGTGCGTACTTCTCCTGACCATGGAACAGCCTACAACATTGCCGGCAAAGGCCTGGCCAATGAGCAAAGTATGAGGGCGGCCATTTACATGGCCAGAGATATTTGGGTCAATCGAATGACACAACAGTCGTAAGAAAACCGTATTTTTATCGAATAATTTCAGACTTCTATCGATAGTAGCAACGTATAAGCCATTGACTCGTACCATTGACATAGTATCAACTATTTTGGCTAAAACCATCACCATACTGTTTTTGCTATTCTTTACAGGGTGCCTGGCAATGGATACGTACATTAAAGCATCAGACAATGCCGTAGAGTTGGCCTGTGAAATAACCGATGCGGAAGAAGAAACTGAAAACGAAAAAGAGGAAAACAAAGAAGGTCTTCACAAAGACGAGTTTCCGGGTTTTCAAACGCGTTATATTTTCTTTGCAACTACCAAAGTAAACTACTACACACAAAGCCAACCACTGGGTTCATCGGCCGTTAACAAGGTTCTGCTCCCCCCTCCTGAACGGACATTGGTTTAAAATTTCCACATTAAACACTATTTTAATTATCTGGTTGCCCACAGGGGCTACTCATTGAATTTTTCAATTTTTCTTAACTATGAATAAAGACCTTTTTAAACACATTAAATCAGACGCACCAGCCGGACTGGTAGTATTCCTGGTAGCAGTTCCACTGTGCCTGGGTATTGCCTTAGCCTCCGGAGCACCGCTTTTCTCAGGTATAATAGCCGGAATGGTGGGTGGTATTGTGGTTACTTCTTTTAGTGGCTCCAGTCTGGGGGTTTCGGGACCCGCAGCCGGTTTGGCCGTAATTGTACTCGTTGCTATCGAAGACCTTGGCTCATTTGAGACCTTTCTCGTGGCAGTGGTTATTGCGGGAGCCTTACAAGTTGTACTGGGCATAGTCAGGGCTGGTATTATCGGCTACTACTTCCCCACCTCTGTAATTAAGGGTATGCTCTCTGCCATTGGTATCATCATTTTCCTAAAGCAGATACCTCACGCCTTTGGCTATGATGCAGACCCTGAGGGTGAAATGGATTTTGTTCAGGCCGATGGGGAAAACACCTTCTCTGAGCTTTGGAACATGGTCGATTACATTAGCCCCGGAGCCATTATTATTGCATTCACCTCTCTTCTTCTTCTCATACTTTGGGAGCAGAAGTTCATGAAAAAAATCAAACTATTCCAGATTGTGCAGGGGCCATTGGTTGTAGTGGTTCTTGGCATTATCTTCGGTAAGCTATTTGCCGGTGGTGCTTATGAGATTACCTCAGAGCACATGGTGAACATTCCTGTATCTGAAGACTTCAATGGTTTTCTGGGTCAGTTTACCTTACCAGACTTCTCCACCATCACCAACCCGCAAGTGTGGGTTGTGGGTATAACCATAGCCATTGTGGCCAGTTTGGAAACACTGCTGTGTGTAGAAGCCACAGACAAACTAGATCCTCAAAAGAGAGTAACTCCTACCAATCAGGAACTTAGAGCTCAAGGTATTGGTAACATGGTTTCCGGCCTTATTGGCGGGCTGCCCGTTACACAGGTTATTGTAAGAAGTTCGGCCAACATCCAGTCGGGCGGTAAAACCAGACTTTCAGCCCTTATTCACGGGGTGCTCATACTTTTGGCAGCAATGGCCATTCCCAATATCATGAATATGATTCCGCTGGCCAGTCTTGCAGCTATTCTTTTGGTGGTGGGTTATAAACTAGCTAAACCTGCATTGTTCAAAGAGATGTATAAAAAAGGGTGGTTGCAGTTTATTCCATTCGTAGTTACTGTGTTTGCCATTGTATTTACCGACTTGCTCGTGGGTATAGGCATAGGTATGGCCGTAGCCGTATTCAATATTCTGCTCACCAACCTTAAGAATCCTTATGTACTCAAGTCTACCCATGACGCCACTGACGAGCACTATCAGATTGTGCTTTCAGAGCAGGTAACTTTCCTGAATAAGGCCCAGATTTTACGCGAGCTGAACAAAGTGCCCGATGGGGCCGAGCTGTTTATAGATGCGAGTAAGACGGTGTTCATTGAACACGATGTGCTGGAAATAATCAGCGACTTTAAAGAAAGTGCCAAATTCAAGAACATAAAACTCAAAATAAGTCCGTTAGATCATTTAGACCTCAACGGGTTCAATCAGTCATTGGGCCAATTGGTAGTTACCTCCGAAGAGGCCAAAATGCACGGTGAAAATGAATTAAAAGTAATTGACAGTATAAATCCTAAACTATAACAACGCATGTCTAATTCTATTAACCTACTCAAACAGGGAAATATCAAATGGGTAGAATCTGTAAAAGAGAAAGACCCCACATTTTTCGATGAACTGGCCAAAGGGCAAAGTCCTGAATTTTTATGGATTGGTTGTTCTGACTCACGTGTTCCTGCCACCCAGATTACAGACACCATGCCGGGGTCTATCTTTGTGCAGCGTAACATTGCCAACATGGTGGTTCACACCGACTCTAACCTCTTAAGTGTTGTTTACTATGCCGTAAAAGTTTTGAAAGTAAAACACATTGTGGTTTGCGGACATTACGGATGCGGAGGTGTAAAAGCCGCCATGAGTAACCAAAAGTTCGGATTTTTAGACAACTGGCTACTGCATATTAAAGATGCCTACAGAGCCAACGCCAAAGAGTTAGACGCGATTGAAAATGAGGACGATCGATTCAACCGTTTTGTTGAACTCAACGTGAAAGAGCAGGTACAAAACCTGGCTAAAGTATCTTTCTTGCAAGAAGAATGGGATCAGGGAGAATTCCCTTACATTCATGGTTGGGTTTATAGCCTCAAAGATGGTCTCATTAAAGACCTTGGCTATACCATTAACTCTAACCAGGGGCTGCAAGAAGTGTATAAATATTCAGGTGAATAACACTTAGTTGAATTGCCCGGAAAGCAATAGGTGAAACAATTGTCTTCATAAGGCCAAAAGAGCCTTATCGCTCTTTGTCTGATCTCATACTTAATAATTGATAGCGATTGAGTCTAATACTTCACCTATTCCGGGCAATCAACTTTTTATACCCCTAAGTCAACACACCATAGGCTTTGGCCAACAATTCTATTTTTTCTCTTGCATTTTGGTAAAACTTCGTTTCAAGAAGCTTTTACTATTACAGATGAATTCCATACCTTTGCACTCCTGAATTTTAAATGGTGATTCATGAAAGCCGCAAAAAGATTTGATATTCATATCTACAAGCTTTCAAATGGTATTCATGACTACACCTTTGAAATTGGGAATGAGTTCTTTGACATGTTCGATGGTGATTTGCTAAGTGAAGGAAAACTTGCTGCGGCAGTTACACTTAACAAATCAGATAGTATGATTCAGGTCAACTATAAAATAGATGGAACCGTAGTACTAAGCTGCGACCGAAGCCTGGACCTTTTCGATTTTCCGGTAAATACAGAACACAACATTATTTACAAGTACGGAGACGAAGAAAAGGAGCTCTCTGAAGATGTATTTGTCATAGACAAAAACACTCAGGTACTCAATGTGGCTAATATTCTGTTTGAATTCATAGGGTTACAAATACCTATGAAGAAACTTCACCCCAGGTATGAGGATGAAGAAATGGACACGGAGGAAGGTCAGATGGTTTACAGTTCGGCATCGGAAAAAGACATTGAACAAGAAGAAGACACTACCGACCCACGATGGGCGGCTTTAAAGAATTTGAAAAAATAAGAATAGCGAAAGCATTAAATAGAATAAGAAATGGCGCATCCTAAACGTAAAACCTCCAGAACCAGAAGGGACAAAGGTAGAACTCATAAAAAACTACACGCCAAAAACCTGGTAGTTTGTCCTACAACTGGCGAAATGCACATGCCTCACAGAGCATTCTGGCATGAAGGCAAACTTTACTACAAAGGTAAAGTAGTAATGGAAAAAGAGGTATTGGCCTAAGTCAGTCCTGAAAAGATACTTGCTCCTGGATTGTTTTATTCAGGAGCATTTTCATTTATAGGGGCCGGGTGGCTTATGTCCATTTTCTGTTGTGATTCTGAAACCTTTCCCCTTATATTGGCAGACGTTTATGACTCAAATCTGCATGTCCAACCAAATTTAACTGCATGACTCAGCTCAGAGCTCAGATTACCGGAGTCCAGGGGTATGTACCGGAGTACATCCTCACCAACAAAGAGTTGGAGACTATGGTAGACACCACCGATGAGTGGATTACCACTCGCACCGGAATCAAAGAGAGAAGAATATTAAAAGGTGAAGATCAGGGCACCTCGGTTATTGGTATTAAAGCCGTAGAAGGACTTTTAGCCAAAACCAATACCACTCCCGATGAAATAGATCTAATTATTTGTGCTACCACCACGCCAGATATGGTGTTTCCGGCTACGGCCAACCTTATTGGTGACGCCATAGGAGCTAAAAATGCATTCGGTTTCGACCTGCAAGCTGCTTGTTCGGGGTTTTTATATGCCCTCACTACAGGAGCGCAGTATATTGAAACAGGAAAATACAAAAAAGTAGTGGTGGTGGGAGCCGACAAAATGTCTTCTATCATTAACTATGAAGACAGGACCACCTGCATTATTTTCGGAGATGGTGGCGGAGCAATAATGCTGGAACCTACCACCGAAAGTGTTGGAGTAATGGACTCCATTTTAAGATCGGATGGCTCTGGCGCACCTTTTCTTCATATGAAAGCCGGGGGTAGCCGAAGACCTGCCTCGGCCGAGACACTAGCCAATAAAGAGCATTATGTGTATCAGGAAGGCTCATCGGTGTTTAAGTTTGCTGTAACCAACATGGCCGATGTAGCTGCAGAAATTATGGAGAAAAACCAATTGGTAGCAGAAGATATTTCGTTCTTAGTACCACACCAGGCCAACAAACGTATTATAGATGCAACGGCCAAGCGCATGGGTGTGGGAGAAGAAAAAGTAATGCTCAACATTCAGAAATACGGTAATACCACCAGCGGAACAATTCCTCTATGTCTTTGGGACTATGAGTCTCAATTGAAAAAGGGCGACAACCTTGTGTTGGCAGCCTTTGGAGGCGGATTTACCTGGGGGGCTATCTGGATAAAGTGGGCTTATGATCCAAAAGTGTAACAGACTAATTTCGTATTAATACATGGCTACTACTGCAGACATTAAGAATGGTCTTTGTATTGTAATGAACAATGACCTTTGGATGGTAATAGAGTTTCAGCATGTGAAACCCGGCAAAGGACCTGCCTTTGTAAGAACCCGTCTTAAAAACATTAAATCAGGTAAGGTGGTAGACAATACGTTCTCTGCCGGCCACAAAATTGAGACTGCCCGTGTAGAAAAAAGAACCCATCAGTTTTTATTTAAAGATGAGTTCGGTTTTCACTTTATGAACAGCAGTACCTTTGAACAGGTTATGATTCCTGAAGACATGATTGAATCATCGGACCTAATTAAAGACGGACAAGAAGTAGATATTCTGTTCCATGCAGAAACAGAGCAGCCGCTCACTTGTGAATTGCCTGCCTATGTGGAGCTGGAAGTAACCTACACAGAGCCTGGTTTAAAGGGCGATACGGCAACAAATGCCAGTAAACCTGCTACTTTAGAAACCGGAGCCGAAATTCAAGTGCCATTATTCATTAACTTAGGCGATAAAATTAAAGTTGATACAAGAACCCGCTCGTATGGTGAGCGTGTAAAATAAACCTTAACTCGTTATGAACCCGAAAGAAATTAAGAACATGATCGACTTCATTGCCAAATCTGGTTTGGCTGAAGTGAATATTGAAACGGAAGAATTCAAAATTAAGGTAAAAAGAGATACCGAAGCTCATGTAGTTTCAGCTCCAGCTGCGGCTCCTGCCCCCGCTCCGGTAGCTGCTGCTCCGGCTCAGGCCGCTGCTCCGGCTCCTGCCGAAGCCACCCCGGCAAAACCGGCAGAAGACACCAAAAAATATGTAGAAATAAAGTCACCAATGATAGGTACCTTCTACAGATCGCCTAAGCCCGAAGACCCTGCATTTGTAAATGTAGGAGATACAGTATCGGCCGGTGATAAGGTGTGTATTGTAGAAGCCATGAAGCTCTTTAATGAGATTGAGTCTGAGGTTTCAGGAACTATTGTGAAAGTTTTGGTCGAAAATGCCTCTCCGGTAGAATACGACCAACCGTTGTTCTTGGTAGACCCTGCCTAAGAATACGTTCTATTCATTAGTTTCATCCAAAAAGAACCAACCGTGTTTAAGAAAATATTAATAGCAAACAGAGGAGAAATAGCCCTCAGGGTTATTCGTACCTGTAAAGAAATGGGCATTAAAACTGTGGCCGTTTACTCTACTGCCGACAAAGACAGTTTGCACGTTCGATTTGCTGATGAGGCCGTGAACATTGGCCCCGCCCCTTCCAATCAGTCGTATCTTAAAATACCTCATATTATTTCTGCAGCAGAAATAACCAATGCCGATGCCATACACCCCGGCTATGGGTTTCTTTCTGAAAATGCAGAGTTTTCAAGAGTATGCGCAGAATACGGCATCAAGTTTATTGGAGCCAGCCCCGACATGATCGACAAAATGGGCGATAAAGCCACGGCCAAAGCAACCATGAAAGCAGCCGGAGTACCTACCATACCCGGCTCTGACGGCCTATTGAGCTCTGTGGAAGAAGGTATAAAGCTTTCGAACGAAATGGGCTATCCCGTTATACTTAAAGCAACTGCCGGAGGCGGTGGCCGAGGTATGCGGATTGTTAAGTCCGACAAAGAATTCCAAAAGGCCTGGGACGATGCCAAGATGGAATCGGCTGCAGCCTTTGGCAACGATGGCCTATACCTGGAAAAGTTTGTTGAGGAGCCCCGCCACGTAGAAATTCAGGTAGTAGGCGACAGCACAGGTAGAGCTTGCCACCTGTCTGAAAGAGATTGTTCCATTCAAAGAAGGCATCAAAAACTCGTTGAAGAGACTCCATCTCCGGCCATTACTCAGGAGATTAGAGATAAAATGGGAGCTGCAGCTATTAAAGCTGCGGAAGCCATTGGGTATGAAGGAGCAGGAACTATTGAGTTTCTGCTCGACAAACACGGTGATTTCTATTTCATGGAGATGAACACCCGTATTCAGGTAGAGCACCCAATTACCGAAGAAGTAACCGACTTTGACCTGATAAAAGAACAAATCAAAGTAGCCGCAGGCATTCCTATATCCGGTAAAAACTATTATCCGAAGCTCTATGCTATGGAATGTAGAATCAATGCCGAAGATCCTGCACATGGCTTCAGACCTTCTCCCGGAAAAATCACCAACCTCCACCTTCCTGGTGGTCACGGTGTGCGGGTAGATAGTCACGTTTACGCAGGTTATTCCATTCCGCCCAACTACGATTCAATGATTGCCAAGCTTATTGTAAGTGGCCAATCGAGAGAAGAAGTAATTGTGAGAATGAAGCGTGCTTTGGAGGAGTTTGTAATTGAAGGAATTAAAACCACAATTCCTTTCCATATTAAGCTAATGGAAGACGAAGGTTTTAAATCCGGAAACTTCACCACCAAATACTTAGAGACTTTCGATTTCTCGAAATTATAAGACAAAAAGAATCTTTTATTCTTATACTTACGCCAGTCTATACAGACTGGCGTTTTTTATGAAAGACCTCTTCAACCAAAGGCAAAGGATTTATCTGTACATAATCCTGACACTACTATCCATTGGATTTACCACCCAACAAGCTGCCGATTACCGCATCTATATAGCTGCCGGCAGGGTAATGATTGACCAGAGGGCTAACCCTTATGCTGATGAGGACATGGTAGAAACAGAGCCTGATGGAATAGTGACTCCGCATGCTCAGTATAGATATGCACCAATTTTCGGAATTGCACTTTATCCTATCTCGTTACTCCCAAAGCAGTTTTATATCTTCCTATGGTTGTTTTTCAATGCCTTTCTGGTAGTGAAAACGCTGGTTCTTTTCAAAGACTTCTTCCCCAAATTGCTAGATGATACAAAGGCATTTTTTGTGGTTTCCGGAATCGCGCTCTTCCTCTGTATCCGTTTGATTGGGCAAAATTTTGAGCTGGGTCAAACCACCATCATTCTGGTATTCCTTTCATTTTATTCGCTGTATTTATCAAAGAAAAACAAAGACATTCTGGCCGGGTTAATGCTCGGTTTGGCTATTGTAACCAAGATAATGCCGCTTGTGCTCATTGCCTATTTTGTATTCAGGGGCAACCTTAAAACTCCAATGTACACAGTGTTATGGGTCGTGATTCTGGTTTTACTCCCTGCCCTGTTTGTAGGTTGGGAGTACAACAATTTCCTCATTAAAGAGTGGTATGGCATTATCAACCCAATGAATAGTGAATATACGTTGGAGACTAAAACCGGTATTTATAACCTTTCGGCCTTTATCTACGCCTACTTAACAGAAATGCCTGACGATAGAATTTCAGGCAGCAGGAACATTATGTCTATTTCTTATGAATTAGCCGGAACCATTACCAATGTTGTCCGCGTGCTATTAGTTCTTCTCACTCTGCATTTTACCAAGTGGACTCCTTTCAAAAGACTAACCGACTGGAAGCAGCTTTTCTGGGAGTTCGGATACATCAGTTTTGCTTTTCCACTTATATTCCCTGCACAGAATAAATACTCTTTCTATTATATTTTTCCAGTTCTGTTTTACCTCAGTATATACCTTTACTATACAAAAGAGGAAAAAGGCTCGTTTTGGAAGACTAAGAAGAGTATACTCATCCCAATTATTATCTACTTTGTCTTGACCAACCTCACATCGTCCAATATAATTGGTAAGGCTTTGTATGATCAGACACAATTCTATAAGGTCATGACATTTGGTATAGTTGCACTACTAATAGCCTATATTCAGGTTAAACCTTCGATGTTAGACTCCAAATCAACTGAAGATTAAAATGAGTAAGCCAGAAGTCAGTATAGTAATTCCACTCTATAATGAAGAAGATGTTTTCACAGAACTGATCGAGAGGCTGACAAAGCTTATTGACTCCTTCCACAAAAAGATTGAGGTAATACTTGTGGATGACGGAAGCACAGACTCTACGGCTCTGTTAATAAGGGAACTGGCGCTGAAAGACGAGCGATTTCAATCGATTATTTTATCCAGAAACTTTGGACACCAGATAGCACTTTCTGCCGGATTAAGACAAATTTCAGCCACCGAAGCGGTCTTTATTATTGATGCGGACCTTCAAGATCCACCGGAGCTACTACAGCAGTTTTATAAGCTTTATGAAGAAGGTTATGATGTGGTTTACGCCATCAGAAAAAACCGAAAAGAGGGAGTTCTGAAGAAGCTGGCCTATGCTACTTTTTATCGTATAATGGACAAAATTTCCTTTGTGCACATTCCTTTGGATGCCGGAGACTTTTCTCTGATTAGCGCCAGAATGGCGAAGTTATTGAATGAAATGCCGGAAGAGAGCCGATACCTGAGGGGTATGCGAAGCTGGCTTGGCTTTAAGCAAATTGGAGTAGAGTATGACCGGGCGAAAAGAATCTCTGGCGAATCGAAATACTCCTTGAAGAAGCTCCTGCAACTGGCATTTAACGGGATATTTAACTTCAGTGAGTTTCCTATTAAACTCATAACAAACTTAGGTTTGCTCACCATTCTATCTTCTCTTGGCTACCTGTTCTATGTACTGGCCAAAAAGCTAATTTATGGAAACGTACCGGAAGGTTTTACGGGCTTATTGTTTGTGTTGGTACTGTTTGGAGGCATTCAAATGCTTTCACTGGGTCTCATTGGGGAATATGTGCTTCGCATCTTCTTCCAAGTGAAGCAAAGGCCTTTGTTCGTTATTCGGGAAAAAATAAAGAATAAAAAAGTAGAAGAATAAACCTGGCAATAGATGCAAAAAGCCTACGAGGAAAAATACCACGACATAGAGACGGATCATTTTTGGTTCAAAGCAAGACGAGAATTCATCCTGAAACTTTTCAAGGAAACTGATCGAAATTCTTCAATTCTCGACATTGGATGTTCTTCCGGAATCTTACTCAAAGAGTTGGCATTGAATGGCTTTAATCCGGATCACCTTTATGGCTTGGATATTAGCCCTGAGGCTATCAGCAACTGCAAAAGCAATGGCTTAAAAAATGCCTTTGTTATGGATGGGCACTCTCCTGATTTCGATCAACAGTTCGATATCATTGTTGCTTCAGACAACCTTGAACATTTGAAAGACGACAAACTGGCACTTAAAAACTGGTTTAATACTTTGAAGCCAGGTGGACGGCTTTATGTTTTTGTTCCGGCCTATATGTTTCTTTGGAGTCAGCATGATGAAGTGAACATGCATTACAGGCGATATACAAAGAAAGAATTAAGCCGTAAATTATCTGAAGCAGGTTTCCGAATTGAAAGAACAAGCTATTGGAATGTAACCCTTTTCTTCCCTCTTTATTTGAAAAGAAAGTTGAATAACCTAACTAAGTCCAAGGCTGAAAACATTCATGGTGATATTGAGCGTATTCCGACAGGTAATGGACTCTTGTTAGCTCTATTGAGTCTTGAAAACAAATTGCTTAAATCCTTTAATGCTCCCTTTGGAGTGAGTACTTTCTGTGTGGCCTATAAGCCACGCCACTAAGCGCCCTCAATTTCTTTACAAAGCTCATTATACCAAGCTTCGCCATATTTTCTGATCAGGGCGTCTTTGAGAAACTTATAAACAGGCACCCCCAGCTTCTCACCCAAAGTACAGGCCGCAGAACAGATACTCCATCGATCATAATTAAGAGCTTCGTAGTGATCGTATTTGGTAATCCTAATTGGGTATAGCTCGCAGGATATTGGCTTTTTAAAGGTGGTTTTACCGTCTCGATAAGCTTGCTCAATGCCGCATTTCAAAATGCCCTTTTCATCATAAATGGCAAAAGCACATTCTCTTCCACCAATAGTTGTTGTTGAATAGTCCCCCTCAAAATCCTTGATGTAAAGCCCTTCTTTCTCCAGGGCTTCTATACCCTCTTTAGATAGGTAGGGTTTAACTGCCTCATAAGCATCTTCCAGTTCCTTCAACTCAAATTCTTCTAATGGAGCCCCCAAGTCTCCTTCCACACAGCAAGCCCCTTTGCACTTCTCGAGGTCACACACGAAGAACTGCTCTTTGATGTCGTCACTTATTACGGCATTGTCGACTAAAATCATGATCTTTGGAAACTTTTTTAAAACCTGTTCAGGCTCGAAAGTAAGAGAAATACAGGTTTATATATTAAATCAAATGCAATTTAGCTTAAAAATAAAGACCCTTTACCGTTTCTGGGAATTCAGATTGCGTGCAGAAAAAGAGTCAATAAAGTATTTATTGGCTCAAGACTTAAAAGGCACCACTACCATAGATGTTGGTGCTAATAAAGGGGTTTATACCTATTGGATGTCCAAAGCGGTAGGTAAAAACGGCAAAGTAATCTCATTTGAGCCACAGCCTGAACTAGGCGCTTTTCTTAAAGAAATCAAAAGCTCATTCAGTCTCAATAACATTGAGATTGTCAACAAAGGGCTCTCATCGAAAGCTTCACAGATGAACCTTTATAGAAGAAATATTGGTGACGGAGGCGCAATGATTGAATCTGAGAACAATAAACTTTTCGATCCCACTGGAAAGGAGAAGATTTCTGTAGAAGTAACAGCACTAGACTCCTTTCTTAAAGACAAGAATGTTAGCCGGCTATCATTTATTAAATGCGATGTAGAAGGGCATGAACTAGAGGTTTTTAAAGGAGGATCAGAAACCCTAAAGAAGTATAAGCCCACTTTGCTCTTCGAATGCCATCATGAAGAGGTTCTTCAGGGAGATGTGTTCAGGTTTCTGGAAAATCTGGGTTACAAGGGCTTTTTCTTTAATGGAGAGCAGAGAGTAGATGCTCATGATTTTGACACTATTCCATATCCGAAATCAGATAATCACAGAAACTACATCTTCATCAACAACTGATCACTTGGTTTAAGCAATAATGGGAAAGGCTGTTAAAATATCCGGAGTCATTATCACCTTCAACGAAGAAAGGAATATCGAGCGGTGCATTAACTCACTGAAGCCCGTGTGTGATGAAATAGTTGTAGTTGACTCATTTTCAACAGACCGAACCAAAGAGATAGCGCAGGGTCTAGGTGCAATATTTATAGAGAACAAGTGGAATGGTTTTCTGGATCAGAAAAATTTTGCCCAGAGCAAGGCCTCTCATGACTATGTGCTTCAACTAGATGCCGATGAAGAGTTGTCAGACAAGCTGCAGTCTGAGGTATTAAGGGTGAAGAATGATTGGAAGCATGATGGTTATTTCTTTAACCGCTATACCAATTTCTGTGGCAAATGGATCAATCATTCAGGGTGGTACCCGGATGCTAAATTGAGACTATACGATAGACGAAAAGGACTATGGAGTGGCTTGGATCCTCACCCGAGAGTGAAAATGGACGAGGATGCATCTATTGGCAAGATTAAGGGCGATATACTTCACTACTCATTTACTTCTTATGAAGACTTGGTAAATATATCTGCCTCTTATGCCAAGCAAGCTGCCATGGCCATGAAGCAGATGGGCAAAAGAACCAGTAACTTCAAAATGATTGTGAGCCCCCCTGTTAGGTTTCTAAATGACTACTTCATAAAAGGAGGCTTTAAAGATGGCTTCGAAGGATTTATTATTTGTAAAACTTCTGCCTATTATACTTTTCTTAAATACATGTACCTGAAACTTTTAAATCAGGGGAAATCGATCTAATGAACAGCATCTGGTCTTATATTTCTCTTCAAGCTAACCATCGAAAGCAAGTGATTTTTTTAATGGTATTCGTATCATTAATCTATCTCTTCAACTTTCATGTCAATGATATCTGGACTCCCAATGAAAGCTTTTATGCAGAATCAGTCCGGGAAATGTTTGAGAGCGGAAACTTTCTGGAGATTTTCTATAACTATGAGCCACGATACAATAAACCACCCCTTACCTACTGGCTCATCGCTTTATCGTCCGCCATATTCGGACTGACAGAATTTGCCATCAGACTTCCCATCGTTCTATTAGCAATCGGCAGCATTTGGTACACCTACAAAATTGGAAGGCTCCTTTATGGTGACAAGGGAGGCGTATATTCTTTAGTGATGATGGCCTTTAGTGTTCAGCTATTGGCGGTAAAACAGTATGCATCTCCAGAAACACCATTAACTTTTTTCTTTACCCTTACCATGTATGGCTTTCTTAAGGCCTACATGTCCAGAAAGAACAAATACCTGTGGTTGTCCTATATAGCCCTTGGGCTTACAGTGCTCACCAAAGGATTCCCTTACATTATAGTGATTGGAGGGATAATCGGTTTATATACATTGATCACCAATTCATTCGATTGGAAAGAGATTTGGCGCGATGTGAAGTTTCTGAAACTCCCCATAGGCATTCCACTTGTAGTACTCATTGGCCTCAGTTGGGTAATTTTCATGTACCTGAAAGATGGGCAAGACTTCTGGGAAGTTTACTACCGCGAAACTTTCGGAAGGGCATTATCCAGAACACCCAATGGCTCTCCTTTCTTCTATTTGGAAGTGATCTCATGGAGTATCCTGCCCTATTCTCTGGTATTCTTCTATGCCTGTTTTTGGTGGTTATTGAATAGAAAGGATTGGCAAAGAATAGCTTTTCCGCTCTGCTGGGTGGTGGTAATGTTTGTGATTTTCACCATTGCTAAGGGTAAAATACCAACCTACATGATACAGGCACACCCAGGGCTATTGCTCATGACGGTGCCATTGCTTCTAGATTTCAATCCGAAAAATCTTTTGGCTCAAGGTATCTGGAGCTTGATGTTTCTGATACCAACCGCGCTCATTCTTGTGGCCCATGTTTTAATTATTGAAAAACTGAACCTCCATGTGGCGAATTATTTGGCTTCAGGTGTAGGGTTGGGCCTGCTTGTTGTTTTTCACTTTAAGAAAAAGGAAAAAAACAACCACCTTCTTTTAGCAGCACCATTCTGGATCATTTCGCTCTTTCTCATCTCTTTTGCCACTTTATTGCCTAAACTGGAGCAGTTTAGGCCTTATGATGAGATTGGTAAAATCATTGAGCAAAATGATATAGCCTCTGAAACACCTATTTTTATTGAAGGCACACTTATTCACAACATTCCCTTTTATGCGAAACGATTTGCTGAAAGGGATGCTACCATTGAGCAGATTAATCAAAACCCAAGAGAAACCTTAGCTCTTGTCAGAGAAGAAAACGCTGGTCAACTTAAGGATTTTAAGGTGCTCTGGTCAGGCCTAATCTATGATTTCCCAAGTGAATCTCAGTTTGCCAAGTTTATCATGGCTTGTATTGAGGCTGAAAATGGAGACTATTCAAAATTTGCTAATTTTCAACTCGTCTATCGACCCTAAACACCATGTCCAAAAAATTTTCTAAGGCGGAATTCCTTTATCGTGCATACAAATACCGATTCGTTGATGATAAGGCCGAGCTAGCTTATTTATTGAAAAGCATCAAGCCTGGAGACTTTGTGCTCGACATCGGTGCTCATAAAGGAGGTTATCTTCATTGGATTCGAAAAGCTACAGGCCCTAAAGGCAAAGTAATTGCCTTTGAGCCTCAACCCATTTTACATGAGTACCTAACCAAAAGCATTAGATCATTCGAATTTTCAAATGTAGAACTACATCATGCCGGTGTTTCTTCAAAGGCTGGTTCGCTCGAGCTTTTCGTACCCAAAGCAGAAGGTTTAACCTCACCAGGAGCAACTTTTGAAAAGAGAGCCGAGCAGGAAGGACATACTATCAAGGTTCCAGTTTTTAAGATTGATGAACTGCTAACTAATAGAACACAACCTGTTTCCTTCATTAAAATAGATGTAGAGGGTCATGAATTAGAAGTTTTTAAAGGTGCTGAAGACTTACTTCGAAAAGACAAACCAAAGCTACTATTTGAGTGCGAAAACCGTCACCTGAATAGTCAGACAGTCTTTGATGTATTTGACTTCCTCACAAATCTCGGTTATAAAGGAAGTTTCTACAAGAATGGTAAACTAAGGCCCTTGGTAGAGTTTGATCCTGAAAGAGATCAAGCAACGGACGAGAAAAAAGAGATTCTAAACAAGAAGGCTTATTGTAATAACTTCATATTTGAACCAGTGCCCCACCTATGAGCATCAGGAGAAAAATTAAGGACTTTGCCAACAATGCCTATGAGCCTTTAAAAACTAAGCTCAAGCTTTATTACAGACCCAAACAGTATGTTAGAAAATGGGGAGCAGATGGCCTTGAACTCTATAAAGACTTTTTCGATAGTAGCCGCCAGGGAGAAGAAACATCGTTTTCTCTTACAGGCTATCCGCATAAGCTTTACCTGCGCAGAGGCACTTCAGATGAGCCTACCTTAAGGCAGGTATTTATGAATACTCGCTATGAAATGGATTTAGGTTTTAGTCCTAAAACCATTCTAGATGGTGGAGCAAACGTAGGCTATGCCTCGGTGTTCTTCGCCCACAAATACCCAGATGCTGAAGTCTTGTCTATTGAACCTGATAACTCAAATTTTGAGCAGGTAAAGAAAAACACCGCCCATTACCCCAATGTCACTCCCATACAGACCGCCATTTGGGGTAATTCGTCTTTCTTGAAAATCATCAACCCGAAAACAGAGCATTGGGCCTTTGAAGTAGCAGAATGCAATGCCACCGATGCCGGAGCATTTAAAGCTGTCTCCATTGCCGACCTCATTGCCAAACAGGGTTGGGAAAGCATAGACATTCTTAAACTTGATATTGAAGGTGCAGAAATGAGTGTTTTTCAGGAGGGCTATGAAGAATGGCTGCCTAAAGTGAGGCTGCTCATCATAGAGCTTCACGAACGTATGAGACCGGGCTGTACAGAAGTTTTCGAAAAGGCTATTGCCAAATACCCTTTCGATAAGAGCATTAGTGGGGAGAACCTAGTTTACATCAATAGAAACTAAAAAGGCCTCCTTTTCAGGAAGCCTTTCTATTATTTTATCTGAATCAGATTAATATCTATAATGCTCCGGCTTGAATGGGCCTTCTACCGTAACACCAATATACTCTGCCTGATCTTGGGTAAGCGTATCGAGCTCTACTCCAATTTTTGCCAGATGCAATGCGGCTACTTTTTCATCCAAGTGCTTAGGCAACGTATAAACCGCGTTTTCGTAGGCTCCAGAATTAGTCCAAAGCTCTATTTGAGCAAGCGTTTGATTGGTGAAAGAGTTAGACATTACAAACGATGGGTGACCTGTAGCACATCCAAGGTTCACAAGTCTTCCTTCTGCCAACACTATGATGTCATTACCCTCGATATTGTATAAGTCCACCTGAGGTTTGATTTCAACTTTGGTACTGCCATAGTTCTTGTTCAACCAGGCCATATCAATCTCATTGTCGAAATGACCAATATTACAAACGATGGTTTTATCCCTCATGAGCTTGAAGTGCTCTCCTGTAATAATGTCTTTATTTCCTGTTGCTGTCACCACAATATCGGCTCTTTTCACAGCATCCACCATCTTCTTCACTTCGTAACCATCCATGGCAGCCTGAAGTGCACAAATTGGATCAATCTCTGTAACAATAACCCTCACACCTGCGCCTCTGAGAGATGCTGCAGAACCCTTTCCTACATCGCCATAGCCTGCCACAACGGCAACTTTACCGGCCAACATTACATCGGTAGCTCTTCTGATCGCATCTACCAGCGATTCCTTACAACCGTATTTATTATCGAATTTTGACTTGGTTACTGAATCGTTCACATTGATGGCAGGCATGGGGAGTGTACCCTTCTTCATACGCTCATACAATCTGTGAACACCCGTAGTGGTTTCTTCAGAAAGACCTTTAATTTCAGGCACCAACTCAGGGAAACGATCCAAAACCATGTTCGTTAAGTCTCCTCCATCGTCCAAAATCATATTCAATGGCTTACCTCCTTCAAAGGCAAAAAGTGTTTGCTCAATACACCAGTCAAACTCCTCTTCGTTCATACCCTTCCAGGCAAACACAGGAATACCCGCTTTGGCAATGGCAGCCGCAGCATGATCTTGAGTAGAGAAAATATTGCATGACGACCAGGTGACTTCCGCTCCTAGTTCTACCAATGTCTCAATAAGCACAGCCGTCTGGATAGTCATGTGAAGACACCCTGCTATTCTTGCTCCTTTGAGTGGTTTGCTGGCTCCATATTCTTCTCTCAAAGCCATAAGCCCTGGCATTTCTGCCTCAGCCAATTGAATTTCTTTTCTACCCCATTCTGCCAGGTTAATATCCTTAACCTTGAATTTTACTCCTGTTTCTTGCATTGAATATTCTTTTTTCGAGGCGCAAAGGTAACACCTTAGCCTCTGCCGATCAATTGTTTATGTTAATTCCAGATAAATTCTATTGCTTTAAAGTCAAAATATTCGGTACCTCCTGAAGTTCTCATCTTCAACAGTCCGGCATCAGTCACATCTTCAATTATGCCATCGAACACTACTTCCGACCTGTATTTTCGCCTCTGCCTATAGCCAAGAAGGTGTTGCAGATACAGTTGCTTTATCTCCTCATATTTACCGGCCTTCAACTTCAAATAATATGCCTCCAAACATTCCAGGAGTCTCTCAAAAACTAACGAAAGGGCAAACTGATGACCTGCCACAGTGCTTAATGACACCGCACCTTCAAGACTCCACTTTTGTTGATTAACGTTGAGACCTATACCAACAATCGAGTTATCCAACACTTCCTTCTTCAAACTATTTTCTATGAGTATTCCACTCACTTTTTTACCATTCAGGTATACGTCATTTGGCCATTTCACTACCACAACAGCCCCCGGCAATAAACCGGAAATTGTATCTCTAACAGCCAGGGAGCTAATCATGTTAAGGTAGAATTGTTGGGCAAGCCTGAGAAAAGATGGTTTTAAAACTAGCGACAGCGTTAGGTTCTCACCGGGGTTTGTCAGCCACGCGTTACCCCGTTGCCCCTTCCCTTTGGTTTGTTCATCAGTAACTATTACTGCCCCTTCGGTTGTGGCAGTGTTTTGCAACAACTCACGAGCACTGTCATTGGTTGAATGACAGGATGGCATATAAAAGATCGCCTTACCGACAAATAAGGTATTAGCAGGAATTTTGTACAACAGTTTTCGTAGTTTTACGCGCAAAGAAATCAAAAATACTTCACTAACTCATTAATGAATTCGGAAGAACTGAGCAAGGTGGTTGTTAAGGGCATGGAGGAGAAAAAGGCCGAAGACATTGTCATCATGGACCTTCGTAAGGTTAAAGGGGCAATCTGCGACTTTTTCGTTATTTGTTCGGGCAACTCAGACACACAAATAGAAGCAATTGCTAAATCTGTTGAAGAAGAGGTAGAAAAAACCAAAGAAAGAGCCTGGAGAAAAGAAGGCTTCACCAATAGAGAATGGATTCTTATTGATTACGTGAACGTTGTAGCCCATATATTCAGAAAAGATCGGAGGTCTTACTACGGCCTTGAAGAACTATGGGGAGATGCCGCGATCACTTCAGTGACCAACGCCAGCTAACCTTTGTGTCAGTAAAGCGTTATAAAGAAAATTTATCTAAGACTCAAATAATTGAATAATGCCAGATAGTCCAAGAAAGAAGAATATTCTGGGCAAACCAGCCCCCGGAGGTGGTAAAAAACCGAATAATCAAATATGGGTTTTCATCTCACTGATTATTCTATTTTTCGCCATTTCATTCTTTACCAATTCCAATTCAGGAATACCAGTTACCAAAGCCAAGTTTGAAAACATGCTGAAAAGCAATGATGTTGGCAAAATACTTTATATCGAAAATCAGAACATTGTAGAAATCACTCTCAAAGGCGAAGCTCTAGAGAATGCCAAATACAAAACGGAGATTGAGAAGAATAATACCTTTGGGTTCAATACAGGACCTCACTACAAAATTGAAAAGCAGTTCTTTTCTGCTGAAGATTTCCGCGACTATTACGATACGTTTGTAAGAGAAAACAATATTCCCAGCAACCAGAAGGTTTCTATTGAGTTCGACAACCGAACCACCATCTTAGAATTCCTGAGCACCTGGGGTTTCCTGATTCTCATTATCCTTTTCTTCTGGCTCATGATGCGCAGAATGACTGGAAATGCAGGTCCCGGAGGTCAAATTTTCAACATTGGAAAATCTCGTGCGGCACTTTTCGATACGGAAAACAAAGTGAAAATCACTTTTGACAACGTGGCAGGACTCGATGAAGCCAAAGAAGAAGTAAAAGAGATTGTTGACTTTTTAAAGAACCCTTCCAAATTCACAAAGCTAGGTGGTAAAATACCGAAAGGTGCTTTATTGGTAGGCCCTCCGGGTACCGGTAAAACCTTACTTGCCAAGGCCGTTGCAGGAGAGGCAGGCGTACCCTTCTTTTCCCTTTCCGGATCAGATTTTGTCGAAATGTTTGTGGGTGTAGGTGCTGCCCGAGTAAGAGACTTGTTTAAGCAAGCCAAAGAAAAAGCACCTTGTATAGTCTTTATAGATGAGATTGATGCCATTGGTAGATCGAGAGGTAAAGGTCAAATGCCGGGGTCTAATGATGAACGCGAAAATACCCTCAACTCCCTACTGGTGGAGATGGATGGTTTTGCCACAGACTCAGGAGTAATTATTTTGGCCGCTACCAACCGTCCCGATGTACTGGACAATGCCTTACTTAGACCGGGACGATTTGACCGTCAAATAAGCATAGACAAACCCGACATTGTGGGTAGGGAGGCTATCTTTAAAGTACACCTCAAGCCAATCAAGCTTGAAAAAGATGTAGACCCTAAGAAGCTTTCGGCCCAAACTCCCGGCTTTGCTGGTGCAGAAATAGCCAACGTGTGTAATGAGGCCGCCCTTATTGCCGCCAGAAAAGACAAAAAAGCAGTTGATATGTCCGATTTTCAGGACGCTATAGACCGCGTAATTGGAGGGCTTGAGAAAAAGAATAAAATTATTTCTCCTGAAGAGAAAAAGATTGTGGCTTACCACGAAGCCGGACATGCCGTGGCCGGCTGGTTCCTGGAACATGCCGATCCGTTGGTTAAAGTGTCGATCGTACCTAGAGGAGTAGCCGCTTTGGGCTATGCACAGTATCTGCCCAAAGAGCAGTTCCTTTACCAAACTGAGCAATTGCTCGATGAGATGTGCATGACCCTGGGTGGCAGGGCTGCCGAAGAGATTATTTTCGGCAAAATATCTACCGGTGCCTTAAGCGACCTGGAAAGAGTAACCAAAATGGCCTACAGCATAGTAACGGTTTATGGAATGAACGACAAGATTGGTCATATTTCGTTCTATGACTCCAAGCAAAACGACTACAGTTTCAACAAACCTTATTCAGAAGATACGGCCAAAACCATCGATGAAGAGGTTAAGAAGATTGTTGCTCAGGCCTATGAGCGCACCAAACAGTTGCTGTTAGAAAAGAAGAAAGAGCTGGAAATTTTGGCCAAAGAACTTCTTGACAAAGAAATTCTTTTCCAGTCCGATTTAGAAGGCCTTATTGGTAAGCGTCCTTTTGAGAAGGAAACCACTTACCAGGCTTACACCAACAGCAGCAATGGAAAAGCAAAAAAAGAAGCAGAAGCTGCAGAAAAAGAAAGTGTAGAAGAAGCGGCTGAAACGAAAGAGCAAACCAGCCCTGACGATAGCCCTCCTAAAGAAGAATCATAATCCATAAAAAAATCAGGCTTACCGCCTGATTTTTTTTGTTTTACCCTTTCCGCTAACTTGCGCCAATTCCTTTTTTAACCCATGGAGCTTAAGCCTAAAGCATCAGAAAAAGTTTACTTCGCATCGGATTTTCATTTGGGCATACCCAACAAAGCAAAGAGTCGGGAGAGAGAACAAAAGATAATTGATTGGCTTAGTCAGTGCCAAAAAGATGCCCATGCCATTTTTCTGGTGGGCGACTTATTCGATTTTTGGTTTGAGTATAAGACCACCATCCCCAAGGGTTTTTCGCGTTTCCAGGGCAAATTGGCCGAAATAGCTGATTCCGGCATAGAGCTTCATATTTTTACCGGAAACCATGACCTGTGGATGTTTGGATACTTTGAGGAAGAATTTAATGCCAAGGTATATACCGAACCCATTGACCTATTCATTAACCAAACCAGCTTGTATGTTGGGCATGGTGACGGCCTGGGGCCGGGTGACAAGGGCTATAAGTTTCTAAAAAAAGTATTTACCAATCGTTTCTTTCAATGGGCCTTTCACTGGCTACACCCCAATGTGGGTATTGGCCTGGCCAATTTTTGGTCCGGAAAAAGCAGGGCTCAGGCCAACAACACTGAGCAAAGATTTCTGGGAGAAGAAGAATGGCTTTGGTCTTATGCCAAGTCTTTAGAAAAAGAAAAACACAGAGACTATTATATATTCGGTCATCGTCATCTGCCGCTAGATCTTGAGGTGGGAAACAACAGCCGATACATTAACCTGGGTGAATGGCTTGGTGCCTTTACTTATGCTGAATATGCCGAAGGTAAAGTAGAACTAAAGACCTATGAGGGCTAGCTTCTTACTTCTTGTGCTTCTTTGCAGTACCCAACTCGCTGCTCAGCAATTGGTATTCAAACACCGATTCGAAATTAATTTTATTCCGGAAGCAGCTTCAATAGATCGCCAGGGTTACTTGTACTTTGCCAGTAAAGACGGTACCATTGAGAAATACGATAGCAACGGCAAAATGCTATACCACTTTTCGCCACAGCGCAAGGCAGCCCCCACCTTGCTAGAAGCCTGGCAGGGTTTAAGAGTTTTTGCTTACTACCAGAACTTTCAGGAGTACCTTTTCTTAAATCGCTTTCTTACCGATTCTGAGCGCTATCCTCTACAGTCGCTGAGCATAAGTAATTTTAGTGGTCTGGCCACCCTCTCCGGAGATAACAACCTATGGTTGTTCGACAACAATACATTGGCCGTTAAGAAGGTTGACCTAAACAATGGAGAAACCATTCTTGATAACATTTTATCCCTCAGTCTTTCAGTAAAAAACATTCAGCCCACTTTTATGCGCGAATATCAAAACCTGCTTTTTGTTGGTGATAAGAATTCAGGGGTACTCGTTTTTGATAATCTGGGCAATTATATGGACACAATTCCCCTCAAAGGGGGAGCTTACTTTAGTTTTAGCGAAAACTCACTGGTAAGCATAGAAGAAGGGCAGATAGTGCTGGTAGATATCTACTCTAAGCAAAAAAGAAAGGTTGGACGTGCCAACCCTTCTTTTAAAACAGTATTTATGGAAAACAATCAGATTATCATTCAGTCTGGTAAAGTTGTTGAATACTATACCATTAATTATTAGTGGGAGAAATTAATTCGCCCATATAAATATCCAAAATCAGCTTTCTCAGATATATGCTGTATTTCGATCTCAACATTTCGAAATCTCCCCTATTCTTAGCATTAAGACTCTGCAGGTATGTAACAAAGTCTATCGTTCCATTTTCATAGCGGGTCTTCGCAAATTCAAACGACTGGTTTAGATTCAATTGACTTTGCTTAGCTGCCCCATAGGTAGTTTTAGCATTTACCAAATCCAGATATGCCCGCTGCAACTGATTGGTTAGGTCATTTTTAGCCTGCTCCAATCCTAGCTCAGAATTAAGCATTTGAATCTTACTGGTCTGCATCTGAGTTCTATTCCTAAAGTTGTTAAACAATGGAATGTTAAGGTTTAAAGAGGCAGACTTTCTTCTGTTATTATCGAACTGGGTAGAAAGGTCAATTACAGAACCATCGGTTTGGTCTCTCAGGTTGGATGACCAACTGGTTCCGTAGCCTGCCGAAATAGATAGGTTTGGCATCCACAAATATTTGGCCGACTGCATGGCTTTTCTGGAAGCTTCTAAACTCAACTCGGCCGAACGTACGCCCGGAGAAAAACTCATGGCCTTTTCATGTACCTCATTATAGTTTTGTAGTTCTTGTTCCAGCAAACTATCGTTGAGCGTTATGCCTTCGAAACTATATTCTTCCGAAGGATCCAACAACAAGAGCTGAATAAGCTGCAACTTAGAAGACTCTAGCGTATTCCGGTTATTTACTATAACCAGGTCTTGCTGGGCAATTTGAGATCTGAAGTTATACACTTGCTCCATATTACCCACTCCCGCTCGTTCTCTAATCTCTTCCCTTTCCAGTTGTTCTTGTAACAATTCTCTAAGGGCTTCATTAATTTTGAGGCTTTCTTTGGTGGTTACCACCTGAAGAAAAGCGTTTACCACATTGGCTTGGGTTAGCTGAACAGTACTCTTTACATTTTCTTCTGCAGCCTCATAACTAGCCTTGGCTTGTTGCATACCTAGCAAATTCGAAAATCCATCGAACAGAGTCATACTGGCACCAATGGAACCACCACCACTTAGGGTAGTAGTATTTACCAGATTTCCCGAAGTCTGGTCAAAAGAAAGTCCTTCGAACCAGTTGTGGGAAGCCCCGGCACTCAAAGAAGGTAAAAAGTTGAACTTGCTTTGGGTATATTGCGCCCTGGCAATTTCAGCACTGTTTCTGGCCCTTTTTAAAGCAATATTGTTTTGCAAAGCAATATCGATACACTCTTCTAGTGTAAGCACTTTTTGTGCAAACACCCCCGGCATGGCCATTAGCAGTAATAGGGCTATTGAAAGTATCTTTTTCATAATAATGTTTTCTATCCGTTAGGCAATAAAGATCTGAGGGAAGCCTATGTCCCTGTTATTTCAGGAGGTTGTCTCAAAAGCCAGATAAGTGCCACCCCGAACTTGCCTGCCTGCGGCAAAAGCAGGTTTCAGGGGCTTCATAGTGCTCTTTGTAGAACTTATAGATTCTGAAATTAACCTGCCTGTCAGTAGACAAGTTTAGAATCACGTGTTTTGAAGCTTTTGAGACCGCCTCACATTCAGCATTCTACTGAGTAACTAAACCAGTGAATTCTCTTTAGAATTGATGTTCTCAGATACAATCTGACCATCGAACAGGTTCACCACTCTGTGAGCGTATTCTGCATCGGTAGCAGAGTGCGTTACCATAATTACGGTTGTACCTCCTGCATTCAAATCGCTAAGAAGTGTCATTACTTCCTGGCCGTTGGTAGAATCAAGGTTACCCGTTGGCTCATCCGCAAGAATTAGGTTAGGCTTTGCAACAACCGCTCTGGCTACAGCCACCCTTTGCTGCTGACCACCTGATAACTGCTGTGGAAAGTGGTCTTTTCTATGCATAATTTGCATATGTTCCAACACTTCTTCTACCCTTTGCTTTCTTTCAGAAGATGGATATTTGAGATAGATTAGAGGAAGCTCCACGTTTTCATATACCGTTAGCTCGTCAATAAGGTTGAAGCTCTGAAACACGAAACCAATGTTTCTTTTTCTAAGCTCTGCTCTTTGTCTTTCAGAATATTTTGAGACCTCTTCATCGTAAAAATAGAACTCCCCTTCAGAAGGGTTATCCAATAGACCAATGATGTTTAGTAAAGTAGATTTACCACAACCCGATGGTCCCATGATTGCAACAAACTCACCTTCAGCAATCTGAAGATTTACGTTATTCAACGCGGTCGTTTCGATTTCATCCGTGTAATAGAACTTCTTCAGCCCCTTAGTGGTGATGACACTCTTGTTGTTTCCCATAATTATAAAAGTTAATTAGTTGTTTGAATTAATTTATTTCTTGATGATAAGCTTGTCCTTATCTTCATACCCTTCGTATGATGAAAATATCACTTTTTCTCCAGGTTTTAAACCTTCCAGTACTTCATAGTTACGTGGAGTTTGGTTTCCAATCTTGATTCTCCTCTTGACGGCTTCGGTTTCATCTTCGTTCAACACAAAGATCCAGTTACCACCTGTAGTTTGAAAGAAGCTACCTCTAGGTATCTGAATAGCTCTTTTTTCCTCACTCAATTGGAGTCGCACAGAAAGCTCCTGGCCTCGTCTGACTCCTTCAGGAATCTCACCAACAAGCTCTACCACAAACTGACCGTTGTTGATTTCAGGAAACTTCTTTCTGATTTCCAGCTTGTAGGTATTTCCGGCAAAATCATAAGTTCCTACCAGCCCCTCATATATTCTGGGCAAATAGTGCTGATCTACTAAAGCCGACACTTTAAAGCCGTCCAAATCATCAATTTGAGCAATAGTAGTTCCCTGTCCTATTTGCTGGCCAATCTCTGCATTTACTGTAGAAAGAAGACCATCTATTGGAGCTGTCACATACAAGTCCTCCAACTGTCGCTGCACCAACTTCAGGGCATCTTCAGAGGTTACCAGTCTTTCAATATTCTGATCGCGCTGGGTAATATTATTGATGGAGTCAAACTCCATTTGCTTGAGTGTATTTGTTCTGGTAGCCAACAAACGGTTATACCTTCTTTTGGCGTTTAAGTACTCCTGCTCAGTGGCTACTTTGTTCTTCCAGAGTTGCTCAGTACGCATCAACTGGTCCTTGGCCTCATCGATGTCAAAGTCTAGCGATATAACCTGTGCTTTCGAAGTAAAAAGCTGTTGTTGCAACCTGTTGTTAGTGTTTTCAATCTCGTTTCTCAACCGGTTGGTTTGAGTTTGCTCGCTGATGTAATTCATTTCGAGCTGCCGGTTCTCCAACTTAAGAATAGTATCTCCCTTTTTTACTCTTACTCCACCTTCTAAAAACTTTCGTTCAACGTTGCCGCCCACTTTCGCATCGAGATATATAGTGGTTTTGGGTTGAACCGTACCGGGAATAGGTATAAACTCTTGAAAAGGGCCTTCAATAACCTCACCCACACTTATCTTCTCAATTTCTACATTGAGCTTGGCCGAGTTATCATTAAAAATAAAAACGTAAAGTATTAAGTATAGAATAGCGGCACTGCCGAGAATGGTCACTATGCGCTTAGTTGTCCAAGTCTTCTTTTTAATTTTTCTGTCCATTGCTAATTATTCGTGTTTTCTAGTCCGATCACCGATTGACAACAAGGGTGCCACTTTTGTAAAACACTATAAATCAAACGAATAGACTATATCCCACCCCGCCAGGTTGCATGTAAGTGTACAGAATTAAAACAGAAATTGATCGAAAACGAACACAATCGAACACCGGAAGAGCCCATTGGGCATAAAAAAAGGCTCGGTATGGTCAGCACCGAGCCCAAAGGTCAAAAACTCAAAATATCTGAATTAATCTTTAAATTAATTCAAAACAACAGGTGCAATATAAACACTTTCATTTCATCTGCAAAACCAAATTCTTTTAAAAGTAAGGTTTTTTCGCCTGCACCCGAGCCGATATCTGTACGTACCTGTTTTTAGCAAATTTCACCTCAATTTATTGCTATTACGCACAAAGCTCAGGAGTTTTCAATGCTCGCATAAGCGATACTTTTCAAGAAAAACACGTTCATAATCGGACTAATTTTGTTGCGATATCGGACATCCTCTAAAACTAATCCCCTATATTTCGCTTCTATGCCAATTGGCATTATTTCAGTTGCAATAACTTTTCAAATACAAGCTTGTGGACAAAGAACTCGGAAAAATACTGATAATAGATGATGACGAGGACGTGCTCATTGCAGCCAAACTCTTGCTGAAGAAGCACGCCAAAGAGGTGATTATAGAAAAGAACCCCAAGAAGATTCCTTTCTTAATGAACAATGGGACCTATGATGTCATATTGCTGGACATGAACTTCAGTAAAGACATTACCAGTGGTAAAGAAGGGTTCTATTGGTTGGAACAGATTTTAGAAGCCGACCCCAAAGCAGTGGTTATATTGATTACTGCCTTTGGCGATGTAGAAATGGCCGTGCGGGCTCTCAAAGAAGGGGCCACCGACTTTGTATTGAAGCCCTGGCAAAATGAAAAACTTCTCGCCACACTCTCTTCGGCCATTAAACTAAAGCAGAGCTACAAAGAAGTAGAAAAGCTCAAAAGCGCCAAAAAGCAGCTGGAAGATGATATAAGCAAGCCTTTTAAAGACATTATAGGAGACAGCCCCGCCATGAAGAATGTCTTTAGCATAATAGACAAAGTAGCGGGCACCGATGCCAATGTGCTTATTTTGGGGGAAAATGGTACGGGTAAAGAGCTTGTGGCTCGCGCACTTCACCAACGTTCCCTGCGCAAAGACAATGTCTTTGTGGGGGTAGACATGGGAGCCATTACGGAAACACTGTTTGAATCGGAGCTATTTGGCCATAAGAAAGGCGCCTTTACCGATGCCAAGGAAGACCGAGCTGGTAGATTTGAGGTAGCATCAGGAGGCTCGTTGTTTTTAGATGAGATTGGCAACCTGAGTATGCCTCTTCAGTCTAAATTGCTTACCGTACTACAAAGCAGGCAGGTGACCCGAATTGGAACCAATAAACCCATAGATATTGACATACGCCTTATTTGCGCCACCAACATGCCGGTATACGATATGGTTGCCGAAAATACCTTTCGGCAGGATTTGCTTTACCGTATCAATACTGTAGAAATTCACCTTCCTCCTTTGCGCGAGCGACAAGACGACATTAATCTTTTGGCCGACCATTTTGTGAAGGTCTATTGTGAAAAGTATAGAAAGCCCCCCAAAAAAATCGCTCCGTCTACTTATAAGAAACTATCGAAATACTCCTGGCCCGGAAACATTAGGGAATTGCAACATGCCATTGAACGCGCAATTATTATGAGCGAAGGCAATGTGCTAATGCCAGACGACTTCTTCTTTCTGGTTCAAAAAGCCGACTCCCAAACAGAAAGTGTGGATAATCTGAATCTGGATGAGGTGGAAAAGAATGTGATTCTCAAAGCCATTAACAAGCATTCTGGTAATATTTCTAAGGCCGCCAAAGAGTTGGGGCTTACACGTGCCTCATTGTATCGAAGATTAGAAAAGCATGGGCTTTAAAAACTTAAGAATGGCCATAATTATTAGAGTCACCTTATTGGTTGGCTCTATTTTTCTTTTGGCCTACGCCTACATAGAAACCGCCAACAATGTAAATGCTTTCTTCATTGCACTATTGGTGGCCCTTCAGGTCTATTTTCTAATAAGAACCCTGGACAAAACCAACCGAGAGATTGCAGGTTTCTTAAGCTCTATTAAGTATGATGATTTTACCACCACCTATCCCACTTCAGGAAGAGGTAAATCCATGAATGAGCTGTACAATGAATTCAACACCGTAATTAGAAAGTTTAGAGAAATACGGGCCGAAAAAGAGGCCAATTACCACTATTTCAGGACCATTGTGCAACACGTAGCCATTGGCTTGGTTACTTTCAACAAGCTGGGAGAAGTTCAGATCATTAACAGTGCGGCAAAGAAACTCATTGGCATAGATAGCATCAACAGTATTTTTGAGCTGAGCAAAGTAAGCCCTAAGCTCGTAGAGTCGCTTGTAAAACTAAAAACCGGAGGAAGTGCCCTGATTGAACTTACCCGTGAAGGCACCCGAACCCAACTCTCTATTTATGTGATTGAGCTAGTATTAAGAGGCGAAGAGTTTAAGCTGGTGTCTATTCAAAACATACAATCGGAGTTGGAAGAAAAAGAAATGGATGCCTGGCAAAATCTGATTCGTGTGCTCACACATGAAATCATGAATTCGGTCACTCCATTATCATCTCTTGCCAATACTGTAGAAGTAAATCTGGTAGACAATATTGAAGATGATGTTCCGATTGAAAAGGAAGAGCTCGAAGATATTTATCTGGCTGTGCAAACCATTAAAAGAAGAAGCGAAGGGCTCATACGCTTTGTTTCTGACTTTAGAAACCTCACACGTATTCCTGAACCTAAGATCCAGGAGATAGAAATAAGAAAACTTGTTGACCACATTAAGCTTTTACTTTCTCATGAAATGGAAGTAAAAGGCATTGACTTTGTTGTAAATATTGTACCCAAAGACTTAAAACTGCATGTAGACAAAGAACTGCTCGATCAGGTTTTAATTAACCTCATTCAGAACGCCATGCACGCCCTGGAAGAAAATGAAGAAGATAAAACCATAATTATCAATGCGTTTGTGAATGAATATGGTCGACCAACCATTAAGATTAGAGACAATGGTTCCGGAATAGACGAAGAAGCTTTAGGTAAAATCTTCATTCCTTTTTTTACCACCAAAAAGCAAGGATCCGGTATAGGTCTTTCATTATCCAAACAAATTATGCGCAAACACGGAGGCGCCATAATGGTCCGTTCGGTGATCAATGAAGGCACAGAATTTACCCTTAGGTTTTAGATTTATATTGAAATGGTTTAACTTCCGCCAACCAATTTTACCACCAACCGAATGAGCAAAACGCTAGAAAAGGTAACCCAAATACTTGTTGAGAAAATAGGCATTGCCCCTACAGAAGCCACATTGGATGCTAACTTTATTAAAGACCTGGGGATAGACTCTCTCGACTATGCCGAAATTGTTATGGAGTTTGAACAGTCTTTCAACATCAGAATTCCTGATAGTGATGCCGAAAAACTTCAAACCGTTGGACAAGCCGTGAAATATATAGACGAACAACTCAAGGCTTAGCCTATATTAAGGCAATTTTAACCCTCCTTGTATCTACCTTCTTTTTTATAGCATTCAGATAATTCACTGGTCATAAAGGGGTCACATAAAGATGTGATATTGTTTTAACCCTAACCCCCAAACCTCAGACAGTGAAAAATGAATGTAAAACCATCATTGTTTCTGATGTTCACCTAGGCACAAAGGGCTCTAAAGCCAAAGAGCTCGTAAGGTTTCTAAAGCAATACAGATGCGAGAACCTGATTCTAAACGGTGACATCATAGACGGCTGGCAACTCAAAAAGTCAGGCAAATGGAAACGTAAGCACACCCGCTTCTTCACCAAAATATTAAAAATGATAGAAGAAGATGGCACCAAAGTAACCTACCTGAGAGGCAATCACGATGACTTTCTCGATCAGATTCTACCCTTCGCTGTCGGCAATTTAAAAATCGCCAGAGACCTTGTTTACACCAGCCATGGTAAAAAGTACTACATCACCCATGGCGATGTTTTCGACTCAATTACTACCCAATTCAAATGGATTGCCAAGTTGGGCGATATAGGATATACTTTTCTACTGTGGCTTAACAGACAATACAACTACAGACGACTGAAAAAGGGGCTTCCTTATTTTTCGCTCTCGCAAAAAGTAAAAGGTAAGGTAAAGCAGGCTGTAAAATATATCGATGATTTTGAAACACAACTCGCCAGTATGGCCCTGTACAAAGGGTGTGAAGGCATAATATGCGGACATATTCATCAGCCCGCTATTAAACACATTAATGGCATACATTACTTGAATTCCGGAGACTGGGTTGAATCAATGACAGCTTTGGTAGAAGACAAGAAGGGTGAGTGGAGCCTTGTGTATTACAGCGAAAGCAACCAAAAGGAAAAAGATGAAAGTGATGAAAAAACCATTCCTCTTCATGCTTACACCGGCAGTGGGACAAAAGAAGTAGCAGCAACAGCAAGTCAGGCATAATCACATGAAAGTTCTTTTTATTGTTCAGGGCGAAGGAAGGGGACACATGACACAGGCCTTAGCTTTAGAAAAAATATTGAGCAATGCCAACCACCAGGTAACCGCCATTGCGGTTGGCACCAGTAACCGAAGAAGCATCCCCAAATTTGTAGCGCAAAACACCAATGCTAATCTAAAGACATTTAAAAGTCCCAATTTCTACTTCGACAAAAACAGTAAATCTGTAAACCTCTGGAAAACAGTCACTTTTAATCTGCTCAGTACCCCCCTTTTTCTGAGAGAGCTCATTCGCCTGCACAAGTTTAGGAAAGAGTTTAAACCCGATCTTATAGTAAACTTCTACGACATACTGGGAGGATTATATTTCGGACTGTTCAGACCCTCTACTCAAAGAGTGTGTATCGCGCATCAATACCTCGCACTACACAATAGCTTTCCCTTTGCAGAGGGTTTCAAAACCCAGAAATGGGCCTTCCGGCTCAACAACCAACTCACTGCCATAGGCAGCCATAAAATAATAGCCCTTTCATTTAGACCCCTGAAAAGCGACTCCCCCAAGCTCATTATAGCCCCACCGCTTTTAAGAAAGGAAGTTTTTTCGCTCACTCCGACAAATGGAGACTACATTCTGGCCTATGTGGTAAACAAAGGCTACGCTCAGGAAATCATAGAGTGGCATAAGGAAAACAAGAAAATCAAAATCCATTGCTTTTGGGATAACAAACAACTGCCCGATGAGTGGAAACCCCATAAAAACCTCACCTTTCACTACATCAACGATCAAAAATTTTTACACCTAATGGCTGGTTGCGCGGGTTATGCCTCAACTGCCGGCTTCGAGTCCATTTGTGAAGCCATGTACTTAAACAAGCCTGTATTAATGGTTCCGGTAAAAGGGCAATATGAGCAGGCCTGTAATGCACAAGATGCCAAACTGGCCGAAGCCGGCCTGAGCAGCACCACCTTTAACATAGGTCTCTTGTTAAAGCACATTACCAAAGGCCACACACCCGGCCCTACATTCTCCAACTGGTTGAACGGCCATGAAGAAAAGTTTTTGCGCGCACTAGAAACCACAAAAACTGAAACCAAACGGCTGCCAACCTGGGAGAGCTACAAAGGTGTTCCCCGATGGAGCAACGAGTAATCAATGTCCCTAAAAGTAACCTGTGTTACATTGGTTATACTTCTATGGAACTGTTTGTTGGCTGCAAGACTTAAATGTTTGTAATTTGAGAAGTATGAAAACAAAACAATTAAGTCTGGCTGATTTTGAAACCAAGGTATTCAACTACAAGAAAGAAAAAGAATGGAAGTTTGAAGGTGAAAAACCGGCCATTATAGACTTTTATGCCGATTGGTGCGGACCATGCCAGATGGTAGCTCCAATCTTCGAAGAGTTGGCAGCAGAGTTTCCGGAAATAGACATTTACAAGGTAGATACCGAAGAAGAACAAGAGCTAAGTGCCATGTTTGGAATCAGAAGTATTCCCAGTATTCTTTTCATTCCGAAAGACGGTAGACAGCCTATGATGCAGTCTGGCGCACTTCCCAAAGAAGTACTCAAGGATGTGATCAAAAAAGAATTGTTAGGCGAGAACGAAACTAACTAGATAGTGGTAAAACATTACAAGTATATTTAGGAATGAAACACACTTCATTCCTTTTTTTGTGCCTATTCATTTTGTTCTCATGTTCTGATAAAGCATCAGAGACTATTATTAAAAAGAAAGAAAAGGCTGACCAAATCACGTTAATTTTCAACAAACCAGTCCGAAATGGTTATTATGAAATACCAGGTTCAAACGGAAGTCATCAATATAGAACTGAGAATGGTGATGAAATCCAATTCATAGATGATAACCTGATTGACCAGAGACTTCCACTTAATATAGGCTCCGAAAAAGACACAGTCATTATCAAAACTGGTCGTGATCTGATTGAAGTAAGATTAATGTATAAAGGAGTTGATAACCTTAAATATCTATTTCAAAGTGGTGATACCATTGAATTCAATTACAATGGCATCAAACCAATTGCTAGAGTTCTAAACAGAACCGAGACTTATGAAGTAACAAATTTCAGTCTTATTCAAAGAGACAGTCTGGCCTTTGATGAATATACTGCTATGGACATCATGAAGCTACCAGTCCTATTGAACTATAGAGCAAAGAATTTACCGAGAGATGAGTATCTTGAGTTTGTTAATGGGATAGAACCCAATGCCCGAAAAAACCTACCTGAAGAACTTGAGAGAACATATTCAAAGCTTGAATCACTCCAAGAGAGAAATCAAATCAATAAACAACAATTCAACTACAGACTTACCAACATCTATTTTCAACTCACTGAACTTTTGGCTTCCCCTTTGAATAAAAAAGGAGTAGAGTCTGATAAATTCAGTACTCTTTCAGGGCTTCGTAAAGAACTTCTGAATAGGTACCCAAACTTGCCTGTAGATCGAAGTGATAGTCTATTTTTTAATTCCAGTTTTTCAAAATATTTTGATTACTCATCCTCTATTGAGTTCAGCTCAAAAGTAGACCAATACAAATATAAAACTGAAACCGCTGGAGGTAGAATCACCAATTATCCTCGGGCATATGATTCGGTTCAGGTGGCAAGCCATTTAAGTCAAATAGAGAAGAAGAAACTCCATTACTATTATGTAGAGTACATATTCAAAGATGCTGGCTATTTCCCAATTGAGATCCGATGGGAATACCTCAATAAGTTCAAAAATCAATATCAAGATACCGCAATGGTCAATCACTTGATCAATAAATACAATATCAAATTTTCTATTGGTGATGATTTAGAGCTGATCAACTTAAAGAAAGAATCAACCTCTTTGGAAGCTTTAGTAGCCTCTAATCAGGATAAAGTAATTTATGTCGATTTTTGGGCTAGTTGGTGTGCCCCTTGCATTAAAGAAATGCCTTATTCAAAGAAGATTCAAACTGAATTTGATTCAGACCAATTAATCTATGTTTATCTATCTGCCGATCGTAAAGACTTGCCATGGGAAAATGCCATAAAAAGGCATGAATTAAACACCGGACTTCATTTTAGAATAGAAAATGCAGGATATACCACAAAAATGGAAGAGCTCAACATTCCAGCCCTTCCACATTATATGATCTACCACAATGGTCAGCTAGTTAACAAAGATGCACCACGGCCAAGCGAAAGAGAAAAACTAATTGCAGAGTTTAACCGATATTTGGGCAAACAATAAACTTTCTGGCAAAAGCACTTGTTCTTTCTGCCATAAACCAATTGCCTATGCTTACCTGGTCAGATGTCATTAAATTCACCAACAACGGAAATCCCAAACCCGATAGAAGGGTAGAAAAAACCGAGGCTGAATGGAAAGAAATACTTACTCCGGAACAATTCCAGATAGCCCGTTTAAAAGGAACCGAACGGGCGGGTACAGGTGAGTTCTGCGAAAGACATGAACCGGGGCTCTATGGCTGTGTTTGCTGTGGCACTCCCCTCTTCGATTCCAGGGTAAAGTTCGAATCAGGAAGCGGCTGGCCAAGCTTTACCCAGCCTGTAAAAGAAAATGCCATTAAGTATGAAAAAGACACCAGCTATGGCATGGTGAGGGTAGAAATTATGTGCAACACCTGCGATGCCCACCAGGGACATGTTTTCCCCGATGGTCCGGAACCCAGTGGTCTTAGATACTGCGTAAACTCTGCCTCCATGCAGTTACTTTCTACCGAACTTACAGAAGCAACTGCCATTGTTGGAGGCGGCTGTTTTTGGTGTACAGAGGCCGTTTTTCAGCGAATAAAAGGGGTTCATAAAGTAGAATCCGGTTACGCAGGCGGCTCTGTTAAAAAACCCACCTACCGGGAAGTAACAAGCGGACGAACAGGCCATGCAGAAGTAATCAGAATTACTTATAACCCAAATGAACTGAGCTACTCAGACCTGCTAAGAATCTTTTTCTCCACTCACGACCCCACCACACTTAACAGGCAAGGGTACGACACAGGCACGCAGTATCGTTCCATAATTATAACCTCCGGTGAAGAAGAACAAAAAATTGCTGAAGAAGTAAAAACTGAAATGGGTGACTACTTCGAAGACCCCATAGTTACTGAAATAACCGGCCCTGCGGCATTCTACCCGGCAGAAGACTATCATCAAAATTACTTTAATGACAACCCCAACCAACCCTACTGCATGGCAGTAATTAACCCTAAAGTGCAGAAGTTGAGGGCTATGTTTAAAGACAGACTCAAAGAAAGCGAGGTCTGAGCCCTACTTTTTCTTCTCGTTGGTGCACCGTTATTGATTAGATTCGGTAAGGCAAGCCTTTTACCACTTGCCTACTTCTGCTATATTTGATAGTTCGGTCGTACCAGAGCATGATAGAAAAGAAAAGAAGAAGCAACTCTTGTAACAACTGCGGCTCCAGCCTGCACGAAGACTATAATTTTTGCCCGGTATGCGGTCAGGCTAACACAGACAATAACGTTACATTTTACACGCTCATTAAAGAGTTTGTCGATAATTACCTGGGGCTCGACTCCAAGCTTGCCCACAGCCTCGTTCCTTTTCTTTTTAAGCCCGGAGCATTGACCAATCGTTTTCACGAAGGCAAAATTAAGCACTTCATTCATCCGGTAAGGCTGTATTTGGTCATGAGCCTTTTTTACTTCTTTACCATAAGCTACCTGCTCTCAGACTTTAACCTTAAAGACCTTAGCGATGACTCCGAGATAACTACCGCCAGCCTCGATGCTTTAAGGGACAACGACCGCTTAAAGGTTCTCTCCGACAGTGTGAAAATGGCCTTGATAGAAGACTCACTGACTCAGAAATACAGTGGAATAGTCTCCTTTAGTCAATTGTTAGACTCACTAGAGGCCGACTTTTCAGAAGACTTTATAGAAGACACAAAAGTGTCACTTTCTACCGTTGAGTTACCCACGTCTGAAGACGAAGAATGGGTAGATAAAATGCACCGCTTTGCCAGAGACAGACGAATGCCCGATTCTGTATTTTGGGACTCTCTACAAGGCAATGGAGGCAATATTGAAGGTAATTTTCTTAGCCCCAATCAAAAAGTGCATGTGTATGCACAAACCCGGAAAATCTTTGAAAACGATGAAGGCTTTAAAGGTTTTGTGCTTGGCAACCTACCGCTGATGATGTTCATTCTTATTCCGCTTTTTGCCGGAGTGCTAAAGTTTGTCTATGTACGGAGAAAACACCTGTACATTAAGCACATTGTTCATGCCCTGCACATTCACTCATTTGCCTATCTGCTCTATGGTTTGGGCTTATTAATTATGTATAAGATAGTTACTAAAAATACCTTTCCGGCATGGGATATTGACGCAGCCCGAGCCATTATAGGGGTTGTATTTTTTATACTCACCAGTACTTATGCCTACATTTCATTTCTGAAAGTATATAAGCAGGGATGGTTTAAAACCCTTATTAAATTCAATATTGTAGGCTTTGTTTACGCCTTCTTCTTGCAAATATTCTTCTACCTGGAAATATTCATCAGTTTCTGGTACTACTGATGAATTACGCGCAGCGACTCGTTGCTGGCTTCCACAATTCTGTCTACAAGATTAGGTGTAATGGATTTGGATATAAACCAAGACTCAAACTGCGATGGTGGCAAATAAACCCCTCTCTTCAGCATTTCTCTGAAGTATTGGCCAAAGAGGTTCAAGTCAGACTTCTTGGCGTCTTCAAAATTCGATACCTTTTCGGAAGTAAAGAAAATACTAATCATAGAACCTATTCTATTGATGGTATATGGCAGCCCAAGGTTATCGAGCCCTTCCTGCAAGCCATTCTCCAACTTGGCCGTAATGAGGGCCAGATCGCTATATAAGGTTTGGTCTTCTTTAATCTGACTTAACATAGCCAACCCCGCGGCCATTGCTACAGGATTACCACTCAGAGTCCCTGCCTGATACACCGGACCTACAGGGGAAACAAAATCCATTATTTCGCGCTTGCCACCGTATGCTCCTACCGGCATACCCCCGCCAATTATTTTACCAAGGGTGGTAATATCAGGTTGCACATCGAATACGCCTTGCGCTCCGGAAGGTGAAAGACGGAAACCCGTCATTACCTCATCGAAAATGAGCACTATTCCTTCCGCATTACATATTTCACGCAAACCTTCCAAAAAACCCTCCGCAGGTAGTACACAGCCCATATTGCCGGCTACAGGTTCTACAATAATAGCGGCTACATTTTCTTTATTGGCCCGAACAGCCTCATGTACTTTGTTAATATCGTTGAAGGGTACAGTAACCGTATCTTGGGCAGTACCTTTCGTAACACCGGGACTATTGGGTTCCCCCAGCGTAATGGCTCCGCTACCGGCCGCAATTAAGAACGAATCGCCATGCCCGTGATAGCAGCCCTCAAATTTGATCACTTTCGATCGTCCGGTGTAACCTCTGGCCAATCGGATGGCCGACATGGTGGCCTCTGTCCCTGAGTTCACCATTCTAACCTTTTCAATAGAGGGCACCATCTCACAAATAGTTTTGGCCATTTCTATCTCAATGGCCGTTGGTGCTCCAAACGAAAGGGATCCTGAAATGGCTTTCTGTACAGCCTCTTCTATTTTGCTATTGGCATGACCAAGAATCATTGGACCCCAGGAGTTAATCAACTCAATATACTCATTGCCATCCTCATCGAAAATAAAGGCTCCTTTAGCCTTCTTTATAAAAATGGGATTGCCTCCTACGGCTTTGAATGCCCTTACAGGAGAATTAACACCTCCTGGTATATATTTCTGAGCCTCTTCAAAGAGGTTGTTGCTTTTTGTAATCTGATGCATAGCTATTGATCTTGCAGTTTTACCACACGAGCGTCTTTCACTCTTAGATAGGGCATATACCGATTGTCGTTTGTCAATCGGTAATTCAGCTTTTCAGTGAGCGTTCCGGGAACCTCCTCACGCCTTCTCAAGCCCACCTGAAAATATTTTCCATACTCGCTTAGTAGCTTGCCATAGGTCACCACCAAATCGTAGCCCAAATAGGCATCGCCCAAACGTTCTTCTTTCACAGGACTTGCACGAAAGGTGTTAATATAATTCCTTCTGAATTCGGCCACATTGGCGCTGGAATAGTCTATAAAGTTACTTCCTACAAAGACAGTATTTAGTCGCTCTAACTGGCCAAACGAAAGTGATTGTTCTGCTGCCAAAAAACGGCTGGACGACAAAAACTGAATGGCATCCGGCCTGGCTGCAATGCCGCTCAAAGCACTGGTGGAAAGTGAAGAAAAATCGGAAGCTATGTATACATGCCCTAAGCTGTCTGGCAATATTCTGAGTGTGTCCCTAACAAAATCACGCTCGGTATACTTTTCCCAATTGGGGTCTCCTGCTGCACGCAAAGAATCCATTTCGGCAAACATCCTGGCTACTTTGGCAGAGTCTTTATCTACCTCAGTCTCTGCTATCAGTAACTGCTGAATCTTAACCGATTGATCAGCCGGAACCCTCATGAAAATGGTCACATTGAAGGAATCCTTTTCTATCAGTTCCTTGTAGAGCTTAGCTCTTTCATAATCGGCTTGGCCGGAGTAAAACACAGCTACTCCTTTCTTCTTATTAAAATGTTTTTTGGCATACTCGGCCGACCGAATAGCAATGGATTTGTTGCTTGGGTAGTATAAAAAGGCATAGGGATTCTCAATCAGTATTTCTCCATTGGAAGACAAGGGATTCACCATGTTGATTTTCTTTTCTCGCGAAAATCTGGTCATGGTTTCAACTGCACTTTGTGTTACCGGCCCCAGAATTAAGTCGAGGCTATCCAGCTGACCGGAGTTAATCATACTTTCGAGAGTCCTGTTCGCATCGCGCGTATCGATGGTTATCAGATTGACTTTGATTCCCTCCTCTTCGAGCTTCTTTACCCCAAGCAAAGCACCATGATACATTCGGGTAGTCCAGTTAGTCTCTAACTGCACACGCCTGAGTGAGTCATTACGATAAGCAAAAGGCAGAAACAGGCCTATATTATATACTTCCTTTTTTGGAGAAAAGGCAATGCCTTCAAGGCTAAGCGATAGCTCCAAATTATAATTTTGCTGAAGGGCTTCTAGCAGGTCCATATCCTGTTCTACCACAGGCAAATCCAGCATTACATCGGCTAGGCGCGAAGCAATCTTATCATCATTAAACTCGGTCAGTAACGACTTAAGACTGTCAACACCCGAAATGTGTACCAGTGCTTTTTCCTTTAAAGCGGTTACCGAAGGAGCAAGCTCTTCTGCAGATACCTGATTGAGGTGTCTAAATGCATCGGCTACCTTCCCCTCTTCAACGGCAATTACCCCCAACCAATAGTTAAGGTCTTCGTCAACACCCCAGCTGGGATATTTGGATTGAATTTGCCGAAACAGATTCTTGGCTGTAGCTCTATCTCCGGTCTTATAGGCCGATATGGCATAATAAAACGAGGCGTATCTGACCATATCATTGTCAGAGTCCATGCCCGATAGGGCCTGAAACTTACTAATGGCCAATGCATACTGCTCCTTATCGAAATAAGACTTCCCTTCGTCAAACAGCTGCTTGATGTTCTGGGCTTGTAAGAGTCCAGAAATTAAAATCAATAAAAACGTAAACAGAATTCGTTTTATCATTATTCCCATTCAATGGTTGCTGGCGGCTTAGAGCTTATGTCATACACCACCCTATTAACTCCTTTTACTTTATTAATTATTTCATTCGATACATCTTGTAAGAAAGCGTATGGCAAGTCTACCCAATCGGCCGTCATACCGTCTACACTGGTCACTGCCCTAAGTGCCACCACTTGTTCGTAGGTTCTTTCATCGCCCATTACACCCACCGACTGAACCGGTAAAAGTATAGCACCTGCTTGCCAAACCTGATCGTACAACCCTTTGTTCTTGAGGCCATTGATAAAAATGGCATCTACCTCCTGAAGAATGGCTACCTTCTGTGGGGTAATGTCTCCCAATATTCTAATTCCTAAGCCTGGTCCGGGAAACGGATGACGCCCCAGAATATTTGGATCAATTTCAAGGCTTCGGCCAACATTACGAACCTCATCTTTAAAGAGCGTGTTCAGCGGCTCCACCACCTTCAAATTCATTTTCTCCGGCAATCCTCCAACGTTGTGATGTGATTTTATTGTAGCAGAAGGGCCCTTCACGGAAACAGACTCAATAACATCGGGGTAAATGGTACCTTGCCCCAGCCATCTTACCCCCTGAATCTTGTGTGCTTCCTGATCGAAAACTTCAATAAAGACTCTTCCTATAGCCTTCCGTTTGCCCTCAGGGTCAGAAATGCCTTTCAGCGCAGCATAGAACTGATCCTTAGCGTCTACCCCTTTCACATTAAGGCCCATGCCTTTATACGACTCCAAAACAGACTCAAACTCATTCTTTCTCAAAAGCCCATTGTCCACGAATATACAGTGCAGATTTTCGCCTATGGCCTTATGAATAAGCACTGCAGCCACCGAAGAGTCTACCCCACCGGATAATCCCAACACTACCTTATCGTTGCCTAGTTTCTGCTTCAGCTCTGCCACTGTAGATTCCACAAAGATATCAGGGGTCCAGTCTTGCGCACAGCCACAGATGTGTACCACAAAGTTTCTGAGCAATATCTTTCCTTCTTCGGAATGTGTGACCTCAGGGTGAAATTGAATACCGTAGGTAGCTTCATCCTGTACCTTGTAAGCCGCTACATTTACACTTGCTGTACTTGCTATTACTTCAAAGCCCTGTGGCAATTCTTTAATGGTATCTCCATGAGACATCCACACCTGGGAATCGAGGCTAATTTCTTTCATCAAATCGAAATGCGTGTCTACTCGACTCAGGCGGGCTCTACCGTACTCTCTTATTTCTGACGGAAGCACGTTGCCTCCGTATTTCTGAGCCATGAGCTGGGCCCCATAACACACTCCCAAAACAGGCATTTTACCTCTAAACTGGTCTACATCAATATCAGGAGCATCGGCCTCGCGCACAGAGCATGGGCTACCCGAGAGAATTACCCCTTTTATATTGTCAGTTATTTCTGGTATTTGATTGTAAGGATGAATTTCGCAGTAGACATTGAGTTCTCTGACCCTTCTCGCTATCAGTTGAGTGTACTGCGATCCAAAATCTAAGATGAGGATCTGTTCTGCCATGCGCAAAAATAACACTAGCCCCGACTTATCACTAATTAAAACCTACTATTTCTAAAATTCACATACAGACTTTTAACTTTAGGAAATAGCTGATAATGAGCATCTCAGCATTTTTTATAATTCAGTAGATAATTTCGTATATAATATATTTCAAAATATTATTGCGAAATATGTAACTTTTTAAAAATATAATTCGTAATAATAAATGTATTTCAAATAAACATGGCAGGATACTCAGGAACACCTTTAGTGAAAAAACTCGGAATAAAAGAGCATCATCGGATGCTCGTTATTAACGAACCTGAAACTTACTGGGACAATCTAGCCCCGCTTCCGGAAGGGGTTGAGATTTACGATAAAATACCTGCCGGAGCCATAGACTTTATCCACTACTTCTGTCTTTCGGCCGAAAAGCTGAAGTCGGAAATTCTAGAACTCAAATCTTCATTGAAGAAAACAGGAATGTTGTGGATTTCCTGGCCAAAGAAATCCTCCAAGGTTCCTACAGACCTGAGTGATATGATTGTTAGAAATACAGGTCTTGAAGCAGGGCTTGTTGACGTCAAAGTATGCGCTGTAGACAGTATATGGTCCGGACTTAAGTTCGTGTACCGCGTCTCAGACCGCTAAGCTTCCAATTTTATTTCAAGAACCATTATGTACCGACCTGGAAGGTCAACAAATAAACTATGTATAACCTTTAACCAATTTAAACTATGACTTTTTTAGGAATAATTATTATCATTTTAGGGATTATTACCCTGATTGTGAGGCCCTTTCTGGCTGAGGAAGACGAATTCAAGGAAAACACCACCGGTGAGGTGATTAAAATCCGGTCCAAAGCATCACCATGGCTTCTCATGTTCAGCCGTAAAATATCGCTAATCATTGTAGCCATAGGAGCTTTCCTGATTATGATACCCTACCTTTTCTTTTGGGCCGAACCGGGTTACCAATACTTTGTGGTATACCCCAATGGAAAAAAAGACGCCATTATGTCTGAGGGAATCAAGTTTCGAGGCTTTGCAAAGATCACCCCCTGGCAAAAATTCATCGATGTTAAAGTGGTGGGAGAAGGAGAAGATACCGAGGAAATTGAGGGAAAAATGGATCCCATCCCCATCCGGTTCATCGACCAGGTTACAGCTACAACAAAGTTATCAACTCGTTTTCAGCTACCTGCAGACAAGGAGTCTTTCATCGAGTTGGCTATCGAGTTCCGTAGTCTACAAAACCTCGCACAAAACACCCTAATTCCCACAGTAAGGGAGGTGGTATCTAATACCGGCTATATGTTTGCCGCCCAAGATTACATCTCAGGTTCTGCCTCTGATTTCCGGGTAGCCATTGAAGAGCAATTAAAAGATGGTGCCTATAGCGTTGAAAAAACAGAGTATAGGGATACAGTGGTAACGGCCATTGAGCAAGAAAACCGAGAGATCAAAGAAGTGCAGACCCGGTATGAGGTTAAAAAACGCGTGGATGAGCATGGCCAGTTTATTCGGATTCCACACGACATTAATGAAAACAACATTATAGTGGCTCAGGTAATTGTAGACGATGTAGTGTTGGAGCAAGTGTTTAAACAACGACTGGAGGCGCAACGAGACGAATCGGCCAAAAGGCAACTGGAGCAGCAAAAAATAAAAACCGCTAAAGATGCTCAGGCCAGAATTATAGCCGAGGGTGAACGAGACAAAGCAGCCGAAAGGGTGGCTCAAGAGAAAGAGCAGGTAAAAGCACTAATCTCCATTGAGACTAAACTTAAACAAGAGGAAACCAATAAGAAGCTAGCGGCCATTGCACTCGAAACTGAGAAGCTAAAGGCTTCGGCCCAGAAAGTAAAAGCTGACGCTGAAGCATACCAGAACGCCAAACTTGTTTCTGCGGGTCTTACCCCACAGCAACGTGCCGAGCTGGAAAAGGAGATAGCGATTGGAGTTGCTAAGGAGTTGGCCAAAATCAAATTCCCTACAACCATGATTATGAGCAACGGTGAAAATGGAGGGGGAACACCCCTTGAGGCTCTCATCGGTGCGGCAATGACCAAACAGTTGACCACCAATACCGGAGGGAATTAAGTAAAGAGGGTGCTTCTAAAGAGCACCCTCTTTTATCTTTTACTCCGTCCTCAGCGAATCTACAGGGTTTGACTTAGCTGCTCTAACCGATAGATAACTCACTGAAATCCATGAAAGTACTATGGTGATCAGCAAGCCCAGCACAAAAACGCCAGCATGAATATTCACCCTATATTCAAAATTCTCCAACCATTGGCTCATGGCATAATAAGCAACAGGAATGGCCAAAAAAGCAGCCAATAGAATAAGCTTCACATAATCTAATGACAACAATTGCAGAATTGTGCCTACCGAAGCCCCCAATACCTTTCTTACACCAATTTCCTTCGCCCGTCTACGGGTTGTAAAGGCCACTAAGCCAATCAGTCCCAAACAAGAAACCACTATAGCCAAACCGGCAAACACCTGAAAAACCAAGGCAAAATCTCTATCTGACCTATAGTACTGATCAATCTGATCGTCCAAAAATTGGTAAGTAAAAGGAAAGTCAGGAACCACACCAGCCCAGGCAGTTTCAAGCCTTTCAAGCGTATTACCCATATTTACCGGGGAAATGCGCAGTGCAATGTTCCAATACCTATCTCTGTCATCTTCAAACATGACCAATGGCTCAATGGCAGTATGCATAGACTTGAAGTGAAAGTCTTTCACCACCCCAATTATAGTTCCATTCTGACTGTTTCGAGCCAATTTAGTACCAATGGGATTTTCAAGATTAAAGTGTTTCACAAAGGCCTCATTTACTACAAACCCCTCTTTTCTATCTGAAGCGAAATCTTCTGAGAACCACCTCCCTTCTTTTAATTCGAGTCCCAAAGCAGCCAGATAGCCATTATCTACAGCTAAAACCTGGTGCATCTCACGCTTCTCTACTTCTGCCTCACCCACGCTTATTCCATTACCTGACAAACTACCATCTCCCAAAGTATTACTGGTAAGCGATGCAGCAAGCACTCCGCTCTCGGTAGAAACTTCATTGAAAAGTAGCTCACCATACTTATAGCCGGCTTGCCATCCCATTTTCAGATAAACCACTTGCTCCTTTTCAAAACCCAGATCTTTCTTACTCAGAAAGTTCATCTGATGACCAATGATCAGAGTAGCTACAATGAGCGTGATAGAAGTAGCGTACTGCAGCACCACTAAAATCTTTCTAAATATTCCTCCACCAGACTTTACCGAAGAGCTAGATCTTAACAAAACATTGGCTCTCAATCTGGACAAATACCACCCGGGATATGTTCCGCAAAGCAGGCTCACTAAAAGCATCAGGCCAACAAAGCCAGCCAGGTTTTGCCAGTCGCTTGAAAGGTCTAAGGAAAGATGAAGGCCAAAATTGCCATTCAGCAGAGGAATTAAAACCGAAACCAATACTGCTGAGATTATCAGGCCCATTAAACTCATGAGACCCGCCTCCACCAAAAACTGCATCACAAACTGTCTTCTTCTGGCTCCAATTACCTTTCTAACACCCACTTCCTTCAATCTAACAGAGGCTTGTGCTGTTGTCAGATTCACATAGTTAATGCAGGCAATTACCAGTATAATCACACCTATAAGACCGAATAGTTTCAGTTGTTGAACATTGCCAACGGAGGATATTCCATCTTCCCTGGTATTCAAATGAATATCTGAGACAGGTTGTAAATAATGTTCATACCAAATTTCCTTTCCATGATGCTTCACCACTAACTCATTCATTTTGGCGTTCACGGTTTCTTCTGAAGCTCCGGGTGCCAACCTCACATAGGCGGGGCTATTGATCGAGGTCCAGGAAGGCTGATTGCTCGGTATCGACCTGGCGGTCTCCATAGAAACCAGCATATCGAAGCCATTCCATTTATCGTCCATAAAATGCGTATTGGCAGGTATATCTTGAAAAACGGCTTGCACCAAAAAGGAATATACCTTTTGGTTCTGCTCAATTGAAAAACTCTGACCTATCGGGTCTTCCTCTCCAAATATTTTAAGAGCCTGGCTCTCTGAAATAGCAATACCATTGAGCGTTTGGAAAGGAGCCTTCAGGCTTCCTTTTACTTCTTTAAGATTGAACATTTCAATGAAGTCTTCGCTCACACCTGATAAGCGATAATCGAAGAATACTGAACCATTGGTCTTTAAAGGCTGATTTGAGATAATAATTGCCAGATCAGAAGCCAGCTCCACTTCTGGGATTTCACTATCAATAACCGGAACCAACATTCCCGAAACAGCATTGAGATAGCTTGTATTCTGACTTAGATTGGAAATTGAATTGACCCTGTAGAGCCGGTCTAACTCAGGAAATTCTTTATCGAAAGAGTACTCATACTTAAGATAAAGTCCAATGATTATTGAAGCTGTAAGAGACAGCACCAGGCCTAATAAGTTGATGGCCGAATTGGCTTTGTATTTAGAGAAATTACGGAAGGCAACTTTTAGATAGTTGGAGAGCATATCCATGGTATAAATCGATTTTGGAGTAATTAACTTGGTTTTGAGATTGAACATGCCTTCTTCAGCAGCCTGCTGGAAAGCCTCCTGAAATGCAAATTCGAAAGAATGTCCCTGAGTGAGTAGCTCTTCAATTTGACAGCTAATAAAATCAACCGCTTCATCTTCTACATAGGTGAAGTTCAGCCCACGCTTTCTGACTTCCCTTCTTATGGCCAGCACCTGCTCCCTTTTCATATCACGCAATTTTAGATTGAGCAGACATGATCTTATCCATATTGCCAATAAAGGCAAAGTATTCTTCAATCTTCGTTGAAGCCGTGGCCTCACCAACCTTGGTTAACTCATAGTACTTCCTGGAGCGATGATCAACCACCTCAGAAGTAGTCGTGAGAACACCCTCTTTTTCAAGCTTGTGAAGGGTTGGGTATAAGGCTCCAAAGGTGAGTTGAATTTCTCCGCCTGACAGCTCCTTTACCCTTTGAGTGATCTCATAGCCGTACATTCGGCCATATTCATAGAGGAGCTTAAGCACTATGGTTCGAAGTGTTCCTCTTAGCAGTTCATTGGATGTAATCATATATAAGAAAATTATATATTCAAATTTCCTATATAATACTCATCCAACCTAGTGAAGGTTACCAAACTATTTAAAAAATGTAGTGGGCTGTCACAAAACATAACCTAATCTGAAAGTCTATTGTATAAATGGTGAAAATGGAGGGGAACACCCCTAGAAGCCTTAATTGGTGCCGCCATGACGAAGCAACTTACAACCGGTGGCAACCAGGCATAAGTAGAATTAAAAAACGAGGCTACTCAAAAACCAGGTCAGCCTCACCCTGAACTTGCCTGCCTGTGGCAAAGGCAGGTTTCAGGGTCTTCATAGTGCTGATTATCGAACTTATAGATTCTAAAATGGACCTATCTGTTGGTAGACAAACTCAGAATGACAAGCTTTAAAGCTTTTGAGATAACCTGGCTTCTGTTTCAGGCCATTAAAGGTGCCTGCTATTTTACAAAACCTGCGATCATAATCTGTGGCTAATGATCATCAAAGGCCTTGCCCACATAATACCGAACACCAAAAGAAAAGGTGTTCCAATCCCACGCCTTAAGACCATGGTTATACTCCATTCTGAGACCAAAGTCTCTGTGCCTGTAAAGGACCTGGTTTCGCCAAAAAAGTGGGTAATCTCTATTGCCAATGTAACCATGGTAGCCCGATATGTCTGAGCCAATCAACCAGTTTCCGTAGCTAAATTCACCTCCTATTCCATACAGTGGAGCATCGTTCTGTAAATTGCTGGAACCATTGGGCAGTCCGTTCTGATTCGTTTGCCAGGTGAGAAATCCGAGCATCCATTTGAGCAAAAAAGACGATTGCTCGTTGTTCCAAAGGGTTTTGCTAAACTGGGCATCCCAGTTGAGCATACCATGATCGGAGAATCGGGCATTGACTAAATTACCTCCTGTGGTACTTTTAAATTGAGTACGGAAAGTTACGTTGAGAAAGCCTGATTGATCTTCATCGAAAACCCTGAATATGAACCCTCCTATAATATCGCCTGTATTTCTTCCCTTCCCATCAAAGGCTGTCATTCTTCTTAGATCTCGTGTAGCTTCAGACACCACCCAAGATTCGCGTGGAATACTACTGGCAAAGAGCATAACCCTGTTTTTTGCCAATGGCAGATTGGTAGCCAGGAAAAAATTATTGGTCTTATCGCCACCACCACGGTGAAAATCGCCTCCGGCATCGAACCAAAACTCATTATCTATTTTACCATTGTACAAGACAGGCACTCTCAAGGCATTGGGGCCTAAAAAACCAGGTGAAATATTTTGGTACCGGTTTCTGAATGGCCCTGCAGCATTGGGATAGTTGTGCAATGCATCCCACCAGTCGAGATTTTCCTGAGCACAGACCTGAATACTCAATAACAAGGAAAGAAATAAAAAAATATTCCGCATGGATTTAGAATTGACCGGCCAAATTACAAAGTCCCTTTTGTTGAAGGAAGTTTATCGAGCTCATTTTCATTGCGCTGCACGGCCATCTTAATGGCTTTGGCGAATGCCTTGAAAATCGCTTCAATTTTATGATGCTCATTTTCTCCTTCCACCTTTATATTGAGGTTGCTCTTAGATGTATCTGAAAATGATTTAAAGAAGTGCATAAACATTTCGGTGGGCATATCTCCTACCTTTTCTCGGCTAAACCTAGCGTCCCATACCAGCCAAGGCCTTCCACTAAAATCTATCGCCACCTGAGCTAAGGCTTCATCCATCGGAAGTAGAAAACCATAGCGGTTTATTCCTTTCTTATCACCAAGGGCTTTCAAGTAAGCTTCTCCCAATGCGAGAGCCGTATCTTCAATGGTATGGTGTTCGTCTATGTGCAAGTCTCCCCTTACATGCACTTTAAGATCGGCACCGGAGTGTTTACCTAACTGGTCGAGCATATGATCGAAAAAGCCAAGTCCGGTTTGATTATCGCAAGTCCCCTGACCGTCAAGGTTCAATTCTACCAGCACATCTGTTTCTTTTGTGGTGCGCTGCACCACGGCTTTCCGGTCGGGTAAACGAAGGAACTTGTAAATTTCATCCCAACTTGTTGTAGACAACACAGCTCTTTCGTCTTTCTCTTGAGAGATGAAAATGGCCTTTGCGCCAAGGTTTTCGGCCAGTTGAATGTCGGTTTTTCTATCTCCTAACACATAGGAATTGGACAAATCATAATCTCCCTCTAAATACCTGGTTAGCAATCCCGTGCCAGGTTTCCTGGTAGGTGCGTTTTCATGTTCAAAAGTGCGGTCGATACAGATTTCATCGAACACAACTCCTTCATTCGCCAAGGTCTTCAGCATTTTATTGTGAGCGGGCCAAAATGTTTCTTCTGGAAAAGAATCGGTTCCTAAACCATCTTGATTAGTAACCATTACCAGTTCATAATCGAGCTGTTCGGCTATTTTTCTAAGGTTAGAAATAGCTCCCGGTAAAAACTCCAGTTTCTCCAAAGAATCTATCTGAAAGTCGGTGGGCGGCTCCACAATAATGGTTCCGTCTCTATCGATAAATAATACTTTTTTCATGGTTGGTTTTTCAACATCATTGCGGGCCTGCCTACAGACAGGCTTGCCATGAGGATTAGTTTGACAACTTCTTTAATTCTTCAATCAGCTTTTTATTCTCTTCTTGGGTGCCAATGGTTATCCGAATCCCGTCTTCGCATAAAACCACTTTAGACCGGTCTCTCAAAATCACCTGTTGGTCAATCAATTTCAAGTATACCTCTCGTGCTTCATTAATTTTCACCAGAAAGAAGTTTGCATCTGAACGATACACCCTCTTCACTATAGGCAGCTTTTCCAACTCGGTTTTCAGTATCTCCCTGTTTGCAAGAATCTGCGCAACCATTTGATCCTTCTTTTCCAGATTATTGAGTGCTCCTATAACGGTTTGTTGAGTCAGCCCACTGAGGTTGTAAGGAGGTTTTATCTTATTCAGTATACCCACAATTTCGGGAGAAGCAAAAGCCATTCCCAACCTCAACGAAGCCAAACCCCAGGCTTTACTCATGGTTTGCAGCACTACAAGGTTGGGAAACTCCCTAAGTCGATGAATGAATGAAGGCCTCTTCGCAAAGTCTATATAGGCCTCATCTACCACCACTATGCCTTTGAAAGCCTTTAGGACAATCTCTATTTTCTCAAGGCTCACATCGTTTCCTGTTGGGTTATTAGGCGAGCAAATCCAAATTAGTTTTGTGTCGGGCTCAATGACAGAAAGTAATTCCTGAATGTCCAGGTCATACTGATTGGTAAGTAGCACCTCTTTAACCTGCACATTGTTAATATCTGCACTTACCTTGTACATGCCGTAGGTGGGCGGATTGATAATCACCTTATCTTTCTGTGGTTCGCAAAACGCCCTAAATAGCAAATCGATAGGTTCATCGCTCCCATTTCCCAGAAAAATTTGATCAGGACTAACGGCCTTGATTTCTGCCAACCGTGTTTTGAGAGCGTACTGATACGGATCGGGGTAGCGGTTCCAGTTATCTTCCGTTATGGAACCTAAAGGGTTTTCATTGGCGTCTAAAAATATCCCCTCACTCCCTTTATAGTCATCTCTTGCCGATGAATAAGGCACCAGTTGCTTCAAGTGAGGCCTTAATAAATCGTTTGGGTCAAACATCTCTCAGCGCGTTAAGTCTTACGGTTACAGCATTCTTGTGTGCCTGAAGTTCTTCAGCTTCGGCCATTTTTTCAACCACCGGACCAAGCACTTTCAATCCTTCAGGGCTAATCTCCTGATAGGTTATTTTCTTCACGAAACTATCGAGTGAAACACCACTGTACATTTTAGCATAGCCATTCGTGGGCAAGGTGTGATTCGTTCCTGAGGCATAATCTCCGGCCGATTCGGGGGTCAAATGGCCCAGAAACACGGAACCTGCATTGATAATCTGGTTAGCAATTCTCCATGGTTCGCTCACACTCAGTATCAAGTGTTCTGCTCCGTATTCATTGAGCAGTTCAATGGCTTCGTTTTCGTTTAAAACTATGGCCACACTATTTTTCAAGGCCTGACTAGCCACATCCGCCCTGGGTAATGCGGCCAGCTGTGTTTCTATGGCCTTTTGAACCTGTTGTATCATAGCTTGAGAATTGGCCACCAAAACCACCTGGGAGTCTGACCCATGTTCGGCCTGTGAAAGCAAGTCGGCCGCAACAAACTCAGGACTTGCCGTACCATCGGCATAAATCGCTACTTCGGATGGCCCGGCAGGCATATCTATTGCCAAACCGAAGCGCGTAGATAATTGCTTGGCAGCGGTAACGTATTGATTGCCGGGGCCAAAAATTTTGTATACCTGAGGTATGGTTTCTGTACCAAAAGTAAGTGCGGCAATGGCTTGTGCACCTCCCACCTTAAAAACTCTGGATACACCCACTACCCTGGCGGTGTATAAAATGGCCGGGTGAACCTTTCCTTCTTTGTTGGGTGGAGTGCACAGCACTATCTCCCGACAACCGGCTAGTCTGGCCGGAACTGCGAGCATTAAAACCGTTGAAAACAATGGTGCTGTTCCACCGGGTATATAAAGCCCCACCTTCTCAATACCTACCGACCTGCGGTAGCATTTCACTCCCGGCATTGTTTCTACCACCAGCTCGGGTTGTTCCTGAGCCTTGTGAAACGCTTCAATGTTAGATCTGGCTGTGAGTATGGCTGTTTTCAGTTGAGAGTCAACCAGTTTTTCGGCTTCTTCAAACTCCGACTCAGACACTTGAAAATCTTCTACATCTACTCCATCGAATTGTCGGGTAAGTTGCCGAAGGGCAGAGTCTCCCTTCTGCTTTACCATCTCCATTACCGGTCTTACTTTTTGCTCTATTTCCTCCAAGTCCATTGTAGGACGCTTGAGTAACTGAGACCATGAAGACTTATCCGGATTTATAAAGACTTTCATTGGATCATCTTTTCAATTGGCACCACCAAAATACCTTCTGCTCCTGCTGATTTAAGGTCTTCTATAATCTGCCAAAAATCGTCTTCCTGAATTACAGTGTGCACTGAACTCCACCCTTCCATAGCCAGGGGCAATACTGTTGGGCTCTTCATACCCGGCAAAATCTTAATGATTTCCTGCACCTTATTATTGGGTGCATTGAGCAGAATGTACTTGTTGTTTTTGGCTGCCTGAACAGAGTTGATCCGAAATATCAGCCGATCGAGGATGGCCTGCTTTTCGGGAGCCAGGTTCGGTGTAGCCAGTAATACAGCCTCCGACTTGTAAATCACTTCTACCTCTTTTAGCCCATTGCTAAGCAGGGTAGATCCGGAGCTCACTATATCGCAAATACCATAGGCCAAACCTATGCTTGGTGCTATTTCTACCGAACCGCTGATTTCATGTATATCGGCCTCAACACCTTGAGCTTTTAGAAAGTCGCCCAGAATTTTGGGGTACGATGTAGCCAAGCTTTTGCCTGCAAAATCCTGCACACCGTTATACTCCTCATTTTTATCGATGGCCAAAGAGAGCCTACACTTTGAGAACCCCAAGTGCTTTACCCAGGTTACCTCTTTGTTTTTTTCTTCGGCTTCATTAGCTCCTACAATGCCGATATCGGCAATACCGTCCTGCACATATCCGGGAATATCATCGTCTCTTAAAAAGAGAAATTCCATCGGGAAGTTGGTTGCATCGGCTTTTAGTTTGCCGGTACCGTTATTCACTTTTATGCCACACTCTTTGATTAGTTTTAAGGAGTCATCGCTCAGGCGGCCTTTCTTTTGAATAGCTATTCGTAATATATTCTCCATCTGAATTATTCAACTGGTAAGTTTAGAAAATGATTAAAGAAAACTGGAAAGGGAAGCGACCGCGTAGGCCACATAGGGGGTTGCAATATCTCTCTCAAGAGAGATGGTGGAAATGATAAGCGTGGAAATGTGCGAGAATCATTTGCATTGCGCTGCAAAGATAGTGTAGCTACTGAACCGTACAATGAAAAAGTGAAATATCTACCCCTTTAATTATTCTGCACAACCCGGCAACACACTCAGCTCATATAAGAATTAGAGCAACTAATAGGGTTACTTACTTAAGTCGCAAGAAGTATATTTCTGAACCTTGCCTCCATTTGTGTCTTCACAAATGGCTGTTAAAAGACGCTATGAGGACACAGCTTGTGGCCAGTATACCGGATCTAACAAATGCGATCTAAATGAGTAACCCTAAAACCTAAAGTAAAATATTGTCTTATTTAACTTTACTATTAAACTTATAAGTTATATTTTAATATTCCTTTCTCCCTAACACACACAACATTTAAATAATCACACCAATAAATGAAATCAATTGTTCTTACTATTGTATTAGGGAGTACTATACCCATTGATGGACTCTATGCGCAGAGACCTCAAGTGGTAAGTGCTGTTATTGACGGCTGCGGCCTAAGTGATGGCTATGGAGAGTATGTAGTGGTGTACGGTGGCGGCTCATCATTCACCCTCTCTCCCTCTACGCTCGATTTAAGGTATGGCACATCGTCTCCGGCCTCAACCACCTTTACCGATAGCTTCGAAAGTCTATCTGTTGCTGCTACATGGGCCTCTACCCTCAACGCACTGCTACCACTAAGCGGTTGTTCCGATCTAAATTTCATTGGTGCTTCTTCCGGCTCGACCATTCCTTCCGGAAGCCACCTGGTGGTATTTAATAATATAAACCTTACATCTATTAATTTTTCCGGGTGGTGTGGCTTAGGCCTTGGCAATGTATATGTTGTGCTTTCTAACGATAGTTCCTGGCCAGACAACGGTCTATTTGCCAACAGCCCCTCCGGCTTCAGGTACTTTCAGTCTATTGTAAACGGTACTACCACCAATTTTAACTACCAAAACCTATGGGCCTCTACAAGAAACGGCAATTACCTTGTATGGCACAATGGTGGAGGTGCGCCTTTTGTTTATGCCAATTATCCTAATTGTAACCCAACCGATGGGCAATCATTGCCTGTTGACCTTATTAGTTTTAAAGTAATCGCGAGAACAACAGATGTGATGATCACCTGGTCTACAGCATGGGAAGTAAACAACAGTCATTTTGAGGTGCAGCGCTCACCGAACGGATGGGACTGGAACGTAGTGGGTGAGGTAGAAGGGAGTGCTCATGCAACACATACCATAGCCTACAGTTTCGTTGATGCAGAACCGCTTGACTATAGATCATATTACAGGCTAAAGCAAGTAGATTTTTCCGGGCAGAGCGAAATCTTTGAAGTGCAAAGCGTCTATTTTAAACGCGAGTTCAAGGTGAAAATAGTATCGAACCCGGTGAGCGAAATTCTTACCCTAACCGGTAATCGGCCACTAGAATATTTGCAAGCAACCAACAACAGCGGACAGTTTTTCGACCTAAGACCTATTGACAGTAATACCTACAATGTATCTCACCTTGGAGCAGGCTATTACCGACTGATTATTCCCAAACACCCTCCCATCTCATTTATTGTGGATAGATAAAATCATTAAAAACTACATTTAAGGTAAAAACTAATTAAATCGCTTTGTCCCTGAATTATTAAAAACTACATTTAAGGCAAAAATTAAAAATGGGCAAACATCATCTGGGAGAGTTTGAGGAGATAGTAATGCTCACCGTGGCCATTCTCAAAGAAGAAGCCTACGGTGTATCTATTATCGAAGAAATGGAAACCCGTCTGAATCGGTCAGTCAGCATGGGAGCATTGCAAACTGTTTTGAAACGCCTCGAAGGCAAAGGCTACCTGGAGTCTGAACTAAAAGGAGCCACTAAAATACGTGGCGGCAAGCGCAAAAGGTACTTTACTCTAACCTCACTGGGGAAATCGGTGCTTAAGGAAACCAAGGAACAGCGCCTCGGGCTTTGGAACGCCATTCCAGATTTTGCCTAAGGTTATGAAAAACACCAACCCTCCTCAGTTGCTTTTGCGCTTCTTTCGGTGGTTTTGCGATCCATATATGGCAGAACACCTGGAAGGAGACTTGCTCGAGCGGTTCGAAAAAAGACAGTTGGAACGCGGCTCAGCCAAAGCAAAATTTCTTTTCGCGAAAGATGTTCTTCTGCTGCTAAGACCCGGCATTGTTCGCTCCTTTAAAGGATATCAAAAACTCAATTATTACGACATGTTCAAACACAACTTAATCATTACGCTCCGGTCGTTTGTTCGACACAAAAGCTCCTTTATCATCAACCTACTAGGCCTCACCACAGGCTTGACCTGTGTACTGCTTATTTATCTTTGGGTGAATGACGAACTGTTGGTTGATGGTTTTCATGAAAATAAAGAAAGCCTCTACCATATTATGTCTAACCATACCGATGCTAGTGGCACATTTACTATAAAAGGCACTCCCGGTCTGTTGCACGAAGAAATAAAAAACCAGGTGCCCGAAGTCCAATGGGCTGCCGTCTATACCGACCCTCATGAATACACTGTATCGGTGAGCGGAAGCACGCCATTATCGCTCAAAGTGCAAGGTAGATTTGCCAACCAGGAGTACCTGAGTGCCTTTTCATTTCCGTTGAAGGCGGGTCAATCGCAAAGCCTGCTGTCATCTAACTACGATGCACTAATTACCGAATCGCTGGCGGAGCGCCTTTTCCCCAATCAGGATGCTCTGGGACAAACTATAGAATGGCACTTTAGAGGCTCTAAAACCGAATTCAAAGTGAGTGGTTTGTTGGAAAACATTCCCCAAAATAGTTCTGAGCAATTTGAGCTTATTCTTCCATGGAATTACTTCCACGATGAACTCATTACCTACAAACAATGGGGTAACTACTATGCCCGCCAATCTGTGGTTATTGGCCCGGGTAGTTCTGCCGAGGTAGTGGGTCAAAAAATAGATGATATTTTTAAGGCGAACTTGCCCGATACCAGGGTAGAGTTGTTTCTAAGTCCATACACCGACCTATATCTGCATGGTAAATTCATTAATGGCGAGCAGGCCGGTGGACGCATAGAATCGGTACGGCTTCTCTCCTTTATTGCCTTACTTATTTTGCTTATCGCCTGCATTAATTTTATCAATTTAACCACCGCAAGAGCCTCGCAACGTATGAAAGAAGTGGGGGTTAAAAAATCGTTGGGGGCTACCCGACAATCGCTAGCCTATCAGTTTTTAACCGAATCGGTACTACTCTGCGCATTGGCCACTTTACTAGCCTTCTTGCTGGTATTTTTACTACTTCCTGAATTTAATCATATCACCCAAAAAAATATCCGTCTTGTGTTTAGTCCGCAACTGCTTGTTGCCGCCACTGTCTTGTTGTTGGTGGTAGGACTGTTGGCCGGAAGTTATCCTGCCCTGCACCTTTCCCGACTCAAGGCCCTGCTTATTTTAAAAGGTTTTAAAGCCACCAATAACTCAAGTGGAATAGGCCGAAAAGCCCTGGTGGTATTTCAATTCGCTCTTTCAACGGTACTCATTGTAAGTGTGGTGGTCATTTTCAGGCAAATGGAATTGGTACAAACTAAAAACTTGGGCTACGACCGCAATAACCTGATTTACTTTGAGCGAGAAGGGCAGCTTACCGATCAGTACGAGGCCTTTCTCGCTGAACTCAAAAACTTACCGGGGGTAGAAAATGCTGCAGTTTCGGGCTTTATGGTTGGGGGCATGAACTCTACCGGAGGTGTTGGTTGGAAGGGCAAAACGGACGAGGATCAGATTCAGTTTTGGGAATATAATGCGGGCTTAAACTCTGTGGAACTGCTGGGAGTGGAATTTCTGAAAGGCCGAGGATTTTCAGAAGAGTTTAAGACAAACGAGAACGGAGTTATCTTTAATGAAACGGCTATCAAAGCCATGGGCATGGGCATGGAAGATCCAATTGGCAAAACCGTTTATCATTATACGGGTCAAAAACAGATTGTAGGCGTTGTAAAAGATTTTTCGATCGCATCCATCCATAAACCGGCAGAACCGGCCCTTTTTCTATACCGTCCGGAATCTACTCATTTCATTATGGCCAGAATCAATGGTGAGCAAACTTCAACTACTTTACAGCAAATTGAGAAGCTCTACAGCCAGTTCAATCCTGAATTCCCATTCAAACCCATATTTGTAGATCAAGACTATCAGGCCCTATATGCTTCCGAACAACGAATGGCAGTGCTATCGCGCTACTCGGCCATATTGGCTATTCTTATTTCTTGTTTGGGACTGTTTGGGCTTACTGCTTATACCACCGAAAAAAGGGTAAAGCAAATCAGCATAAGAAAGGTTCTGGGGTCTGGGGTCTGGCGAATAATTGTACTACTCACCGGCCAGTTTTCAATTTTAGTCGGGCTGGGCATCATCATAGCTCTGCCGCTCAGCTACTGGGCTGCCCAACAATGGTTGAGTGACTTTGCGTATCAAATTGAACTGAAATGGTGGTTCTTTGCTTTGGCTGGCCTTGGCACTCTGTTACTGGCATGGCTCACCGTATTTGGGCAAACGTTTAAGGCTGCCAGGGTAAACCCTGCCACCAACCTGCGTAATGAATAAACAATGCTGTCTTAAAAGTTATTGCTTGCGTCATTCCCTGCCTAACGCCTAGGGTATGTTTGATTCAGAATCTCCACTGACCTTGCTTCTAAGCTCTTTGGAGATTCTCGATCGAGTTTGAGAACGCTAACTTTTAAGACAGCACCTTACTAATTGAGGGGCTTTCTTGGTTAATTAAAGCCTTTCACCAGCTCCAGATTTAGTCCCTCTACAAAGCTTTTATAGGCAACCCACTCATTATTAAAAAAGTCATTGATTCTTTGAAGTACCGGTTGCCAATTCTTACTCACATTACTATAAGCATATTGAGCCGCCTGCGACAAGGGATCGTAGCTACCTCCTATTTTGCTCCTTAGATTGCCCAACTGGTTAGAAATAGCATTAGGATCACTCCTAAAACCCTGAACCGGCTTTTCAAAAATCAACTCCCTCAAAGCCGCCAGCTCCTTTTTTACCTGACCTGACTTCTTTCTTAGCTCTTCATTGTCTTCATCAAGAACCTCTACCCTGCTCACAATTTGTTGTGCTTCGGTAAGCCGATCTACCGCCTCAGTCATTTCGGTCACTAGTGCATTGTATTGGGTAATAAACCTTTGTTTCTCTTCTAAAGCCGGCATATCCCACTCAACCCGCTCATCTTTTAACAAATTGAGTGTTCCGGAGGCAGAAGTTCCGTTATAAGTAAGTTTTACGGTATATGTACCGGGCAGCGCATCGTAGCCACCGGGAGGAGTTACCTCTTCCCCTGTGGGCTTTCTTTGACCGGGACGTCTCACACCATCTGTTTCGAATCCCCAATACACCCTGTTTAGCCCTTGATCCGGTGCAAAGTACCGGGTTCTGATCACTTCGCCATTGGCATCGGATATTTCCATTTTAACGCGTCCTTTCTTCTCTTTCACATAGAAGTTAATGGCTGCGCTAAACGGTTTATTCTCTCCGAAGAACATACCATGGCCTGTACTTCTGTAGCCCCAGTATGGGCCAATAATAGCATTAGTGGCATCAGGAATTGAAAATAGATGCAGTTCTTTCTCCATGAGCTTGTCGGCACCCAGGCTGGTTGCTTCACGCAAAGGCCTTATGTCGTCCAAAATCCAGATGGCACGACCAAAAGTACCTATTATCAGATCGTGTTCTCTGGGGTGAATAGCCAGATCCATAGTGGGTACTGTGGGGAATCCGTGTGTCCACTTTTCCCAGGTCTGGCTGCCATCCATACTTACATATAGGCCTGATTCTGTACCCAAAAACATTAGGTTTGGCTCAACCGGATCTTGCACAAAAGCAAGCGCAAAACCAAACACATCAGTATCGTCTACAATTCGTTTCCAGGTGCGTCCGTAGTTGGTAGTCTGATACACATAGGGAGACCAGTTATCTCTGCGGTGGTCATCGAACACGACCACAGCAGTACCCTCGCTGTGAGTACTGGCCTTTATTTGTTGTACCCAAGTGGCCTCCGGCAATCCGGGAAACTTTCCGGCACTATTCGTCCAGTTTTTACCTCCATCGCGCGTCAGTTGTACGTTACCATCATCCGTACCCACCCATATTAATCCCTGCTCTCTGGTGCTTGGCTCTATTACCGTAATGGTAGTGTGCATCTCAGCACCTGAGTTATCATAGTTGAGCCCTCCGGTATCGAACTGCTTCTGTTTTTCGGGGTTATTTGTGGTAAGGTCTGGTGAAATAATTTCCCAGGTCAATCCATGGTCGCCCGACTTAAACAAGTACTGGGCTCCAAGGTATACAGTCTTCTTATCGAAGGGGTCTATATTCACTCCGGCATTCCAATTCCAGCGTAGTTCTTCTCCATTAGGATGCTCGGGTTGAATACCCAGCATTTTGCCGGTTTCTCTGTCGTAGCGTTGAATGTTAGCTCCTTGGCTCAATGAGTATCCATAGCGTGAATCTAGCGGGTCGGGTACTACATCGAAACCGTCTCCTCCTACAATTCTTTCCCAGTAGCTATTCCTTATTCCTCCCTGCTTCAGCAGCTGACTTGGCCCTAACCAGGCACCATTATCTTGCATACCGCCCATTACATTGTATGGGGTTTCCATATCGTAATTCACATGGTAAAACTGGCCAATCGGCAGGTTTTCCGAATATTGCCAGCTACCACCGCGGTCGGTGCTCAGCACTAGCCCTCCATCATTACCCAACACCATAAAGTCGGGATTATCGGGATGCACATAAAAAGCATGATTATCGACATGTACATAGCCGGGGTTTACAAAAGTGCTAAAGCTTCGGCCACCGTCTTCGCTAAATGTAACTGTGGTGTGCAGCGAATACACTCTGTTTTCGTTTTTAGGGTCTACATAAATCTCGGCATAATAAAACGGTCGGTTACCAATACCACTTTCGCCTTTGTTGGAAATCCTATACCAAGTTTCACCTCCATTGTCGGAGCGATACAGGGCATTCTCTTTCGACTCTACATAGGCGTAAATCCGATCGGGCATAGAGGGAGCTATGGCCAATCCTATTCGTCCCAAATCCCCTTTAGGTAACCCATGTTCAGCCGTCTTTCTCTTCCAGGTTTCTCCACCATCATGCGAAATATAGATACCCGAGGCTGGCCCTCCCGAATTAAAAAACCAGGGCCATCTTCTATGCTCCCACATAGCCGCAACGAGCTTATTGGGGTTAGTAGGATCTATCACAAGGTCAGCAATTCCTGCACCGGGCACATCATAAAGCACCTTTTTCCAGGTCTTTCCACCATCAGTTGTTTTAAAAACACCTCTCTCCGGATGCTCGGCCCATGGAGAGCCAATAGCCCCCACCCAAACGGTATTGGGATCGCTCGGATGCACAATTATGCGATGGATGTTTTTTGTCTTTTCTAAGCCCATATGTTGCCAGGTTCTTCCGGCATCCAGGCTTTTATAAATTCCATAACCCGAATTGAGCGAGTTTCTTGGATTACCCTCACCGGTACCTACCCATATAGTGCTAGGGTTGGAAGGATCTATCTTTACCGCTCCTACCGAAGCTACTTCCTGATTGTCAAAAACAGGCTGCCAGGTAGTTCCTCCACTGGTAGACTTCCACAAACCTCCGGAGGCTGTTCCGGCATAGATAATGTTAGTGTTGTGCCGAACTACATCGATAGACGTAATTCTTCCGGACATTCCTGCCGGGCCAATAGACCTCGGCTTCATGGTTTCGAATAAAGAGAGGTCCGTTTGAGCCTGTAAGCTGCTATATGTAAAAGCAACTAATAGAAAGAGTAGGGCTTTGGATGATTTAATCATGGAGCAAATGGTTTTGCTCAAAAATAGCTTATCCTAAACAGTCCTATAAATATGTTTATCTGAGTGGTTATTGGTAGAATAAGAAAACGTAACTGATCTAAAACAGCCTTGCATATTTCAATCAAGGCCTTTCTAAACATCCATATAGCACTCTTTGCATTTTTGCCAGACTTTTTAAGCAAGTTAGACCAAATCGGCCTAGTTATGCATTTTTAGTCCACATCCCGATAAATAAGGGGTGTTCAAACTCAACAAACCAAAAAGGGGGTTTCTGCTATGCAACCTTCAAGGTTTAATAAAATCTATGAAGTGTTTGAACTCGCAAACAAAAGACAGGAACTGATTTAGATGAGCTCAAAGGTATTTTATCCAATTCAGTAAGAGCTGACCAAATTTCACATCAATGCTAAGACATCATTTTCTAAGTAGTTTCAGATACCTTAAGAAAAACAAAGTTTACTCCCTACTAAACATTGGAGGCCTGGCAGCGGGGATTTCCATTGCCCTTCTGGTTGCCCTTTGGATCAATGATGAGCTTTCTTTCAATAAGTACCATGAGAATTACGATAGAGTGGTTAAAGTACTGAGAAAAAATACCCAAGGAGAAATTTCAGTTAGCGACACCCATGTGGGCAAACTTGGCGAATTATTGAACGAGGATTACCCATCCCTATTCAAACATGTTGTTTTAGCTTCAAGCCCAAAGCAACATGTTTTATCAACCAATGAGAAAACCTTTACTCAAACCGGAATTTTTATTCAGGATGGCGCACCTGAGCTCCTCTCTCTAAAAATGAAAAAGGGAAGCTGGGATGGACTGAAAGATTTGAATTCAATTATGCTTTCAGAGTCATTGGCTACTAAACTATTTGGGGACAAGGATCCGATTAACCAATTCATTAAGGTGAATGCCGAATGGACCTTACTGGTTACTGGGGTTTATGAAGATTTACCTAAAAACTCTTCGTTCGCAGAGGCATCCTTCTTCTCTCCTATAGAACGATATTACAAGGACAGCCCAAGACTTTACAACTGGCGTGTTTATTCCATGAATATTTATGCTGAATTGTTACCAAATGTAGATATAGATGTTGCTTCGGAGACCATAGAACAACTGATGAATCAACATTCTGAAAAAGCAGAAAGTGCTCTTTTTCTTCAGCCAATGAGTGATTGGCATTTGTACTCTTCTTTTGAAAACGGTAGCCGGGTAATGAGCGAGTCTTTAAAATTCATTTGGTTCTATGGACTAATAGGCACATTTGTGTTGCTGCTAGCCTGCATAAACTTTATGAACCTTAGCACAGCCAAATCAACAAATAGAGCTAAAGAAATTGGGATTCGTAAAGTATTGGGCTCAAAGCGCTCCCAGCTTGTTTACTATTTCCTAAGCGAATCCATTATCAACACCTTTCTGGCCTTTCTTTTATCTATTATAGTAACGACACTCCTGCTACCATGGTTTAATGATCTGGCCTATAAAAGCATCAAATTCCCTTGGGCCAACTTGAGCTTTTGGCTGTATGCACTCATCTTCATCGGTGCCACTTCTTTTATAGCGGGAAGTTACCCTGCTATTTATCTTTCTTCACTTGCCCCAACTAAAACACTAAAAAGAAAGCCTTCTAAGAAAAGGGTATTTAACCAAAGAAAAGTTTTGGTAGTAGTTCAGTATACCATTTCCATTTCATTGATCATTGGAACTTTAGTAGTTCGCAAACAGATAGAGTTTGCCAAGAACAGGTCGCTTGGTTATAATCAACAAGGCCTTCTGACAGTTAATTCTAAATCGCCAGACTTTGCGGGTAAATTTGAATTGCTAAGAAGTAACCTCATATCTACGGGGGTTGTTTCTGAAGTAGCTGAGGCCGACCACCCTTTAACTACCATACGAGGAAACAATAATGGCTTTGATTGGAACGGTAGACCTGAAGAATCGAACCCAATGTTCAACACCGTAATGGTTTCCCCTGAATATGGTAAAACTGTAGGATGGAATATTATCGAGGGAAGAGACTTCTCAAGAGAATTCTCATCCAATAGAAACTCAATTATACTTAGTGAATCTGCAGTGAAAGTAATGGGGCTTGAAAACCCCGTTGGAGAAAGAATAAGATCCAGATATGCTTATGATGGAAAGACAGAGTTCACAGTAATTGGTGTGATTGAGGATATGGTTAAGGAATCTCCCTTCGACCCACCTATGCCAGCGATTATTTTTCCTTCAGAAAATGACATGGAGTGGTTATTTATTCGATTGAACACGGCCGAGAAAACTGCCTCTGCTATTAACAAAATTGACAAAGTGTTTGTGAGCGTTCTTCCAAACACCCCGGTAAGCTACGAACTTACAGAAGATGTGTACTCATTGAAGTTCCAAGCAGAGGAGCGACTTGGCAAACTAGTCGGTTTCTTTAGTGCATTAGCCATTTTTATTAGCTGTTTAGGGCTTTTCGGCATGGCCTCTTATATGGCAGAAAAACGCAGCAAAGAAATTGGCATTAGAAAAATATTAGGTACCAGCACTGAAGGGCTATGGGTATTGTTATCAAAAGACTTCGGTATTCTAATACTTATAGCCTGTCTTATTTCTTCTCCATTGGCCTACAAAGTTTTGGACAATTGGCTTCAAGGCTATGAGGTTAGAACTGAACTTTCATGGTGGTTATTTGTAGTTGCAGGCCTCTCTGCTGTTCTTATCACCCTAGCTTCTGTAAGTATTCAAACCTTCAAAATAATTCTCAAAACTCCTTTAAGCTACCTTAAGGAAGATTAAGCCACTTAAAGAAGAACCCAAATAGAGGTTTGGCTATATTTCTTACTAAAAAGTAGAACATATAAATTTTAATACCGTACATTTGTTCTACAATCTAGTATGTTATGAAAGAAACTAAACTGGGCGATTTTGAGGAGGTAATTCTCTTGTTGGTTGGCATTCTTGACAAGGAGGCTTATGCCTTTAGAATTGCCGAAGAATTTGAATCGCAAACGAAAAGGGCCGTATCCATTGGCGCTGTGCACTCTACCCTTAACCGATTGGGCGAAAAAGGTTTTTTAACCTCAGCAATGGGTGGCGCAACTGCCGAGAGAGGCGGTCGGAGAAAGCGGATTTACCAAATCACTGCCGCAGGACAACGGGCATTAGAAGAATCTAAAGACTTTAAAATGTCACTTTGGAATCAGTTCCCTGCTTTTGCCGGCAATTTGAAATTCAATTTTTAAACGTGACTGAGAGCCATCCTGTAGACTGGCAACAAGGTGGTTTCCCTCTACAAAGAGGAAGCTACCACTGTCATAACTACTCCGCAATGACGCCTCAAAAAAATGAAGAACTCTAAAAGACATATTGCCCCTCCTCGCTTGGCAGAAAAGCTACTGCTCTGGTTCTTGAAAGATGAACTGGCGGAAGAGGTGTTGGGCGATTTGGACGAGAAGTTCTATTCAACAGCAGAAAAACACTCAACACGAAAGGCAAAGCGCAACTATTGGTTTCAGGTCATTAACTATATGCGCCCTTTTGCTTTCAGGAAATGCAAGTCAAATCACTCAAAATCAACAGCCATGTTTAAACACAATCTGCTTATTTCATTCCGAAGCTTTCAGCGCTATAAAAGCACATTTTTGATCAACCTCTTCGGCTTAGCTACCGGTTTGGCCAGTGCACTCCTCATCTACCTTTGGGTATATGATGAACTAAACACTGATAAGTTCAATGAAAAAGACAGCAACCGTCATGTTCAGGTAATACATACCTATCCAACTTCCGGAACTTACCATACCGGCATAAATGGTTCTACTCCTAACCCGCTTTTTGAAGAGCTGGCTAAAGAAATGCCCGAAATAGACTATGCCTTTCCCGTGGCTGCCCATAGCGAATTCAGGGGAGTTCTCTCAGCTGGAGACAGAAATATCAGGGCTAAATATCAGTTTATTGGAAAAGGATATTTCAATGCATTTCCGGGCAATTTTCTCTTCGGCAACAAACATGAAATCTTGACTGAGAAGGGTGAGGTAGCCATTTCGGAAAAATTAGCCACCACCCTGTTCAACTCGGCAGAAGATGCCATGGGTAAGTTGGTAGATTTCAAAGACGAAGGCTATGGCGGCACTTACATGGTCACAGGGGTTTTCAAGGCAACTGAAAACAACTCTGCAAACTATGATATGCTCTTTAGTTTCGAACTCTACAGAACAGAAGACATGATGCAATGGTACAATAGCGGAGTCCAAGCACATTTTATCTTAAAAGAGGGAGTTGATCTCAACCAGTTAAACGCTAAACTAGAAACCTACCTTTCCACTATTTATGATAACTGGAAAGATATTCTCTACGCACAACCTTATTCAGAGCGATACCTCTATGGTAAGTACGAAAATGGAAAACCACTTCCGGGAAGAATCCAATACGTCAAGCTCTTCTCGGCAATCGCCATTTTTGTCTTGGTTATTGCATGTATCAATTACATGAATTTCTCCACTGCCAATGCCTCCAGAAGAATTAAGGAAATAGGAGTAAAAAAAGCCATTGGTGCCAGCCGGAAAGCCCTCGTTTATCAGTATTTCGGAGAATCAGTTTCCATGGCTTTGCTTTCATTACTGCTGGCCATTGGTATAGCTATGTTCTTGCTGCCACAGTTTAACAGCATTACTGGCAAGGAGTTGACATTCGCTTTCTCTGGCCGCTTTATGATGGCAATTCTCTCCATTACCCTGCTCACCGGAATACTCTCAGGTATTTATCCGGCACTCATGCTCTCGGGCTTCAATCCAGTAGTTGCACTCAAGGGTAAGCTAAAAGGCACTGGAGGCAGTATCTGGTTGCGCAAAGGATTGGTGATCTTTCAATTTGCAGTTTCTGTTATTCTGATAGTCTCTGTTCTGGTCGTTTACAAGCAGGTAGAGTATATACAAACTACAAACCTAGGATACGACAGAGAACATATTATTACCTTCCCAAAAGAAGGAAAACTCAAAACTGATTTTGAGCCCTTTCTTACAGCACTCAGAAACATACCGGGTGTGGTGAACGCCTCGCAAATGAGCGGAAATATTCCTGGCGATATCGCTTACTCTCAAGGCTACAAATGGGAAGGCATGACCGATGATGACAAAAGCCTAAGGTTTTACCAGATTCGAGGAGGGTATGAGCTAATCGACCTGTTGGGAATTGAGCTCAAGGATGGAAGAACATTCTCTAGAGAATTCCCTACAGATGTAGACGCCATTATACTAAACGAAGCAGCTGTTGAAATGACCCAGCTTGAGAACCCGGTGGGTCAGAAGTTCGGCAACTACAACCCGAGAGCAAAAACCAAAGAGGTTATAGGAGTGGTGAAAAACTTCCATTTTCAATCGCTTCAAGAAAAAGTGCGCCCCTTCTTCTTTTCCATTAGCGACAATGGTAGAAAATTCATTGTGAAGCTCAAAGCGGGCATGGAAAGAGAGACAATTGACAAAATTGAGTCTGCATACACTAGCTTCAACGAGGGCTATCCTTTTGAATTTAGGTTTTTAGATGATGACTACCAGGCCGCCTATGCCGCTGAAGAGCGAGTTACGGCATTAACTAAATACTTTGCAGGAATTGTCATCACCATCTCTTGTCTGGGCTTGTTGGCCTTAACAGCCTTTAGCACGCAGCGTAGGTTCAAAGAAATTGCCATCAGAAAAGTATTGGGCTCAACCAGTACGGCTATAGCTAGATTACTCTCCCAAGAGTTCGTAATTCTTGTCCTATTGGCTATTCTAATTGCCCTACCTATTAGTTATTACTTCATGAGAAACTGGCTCGACAGTTTTGCATACCGAATAGAGCTGAAGCCCCTATACTTTATTCTAGGTGGAGTATTAATGATGGTGGTAGCCTGGCTAACCATTGCATCTCAGACGGCAAAGTCAGCAAAAGTGAATATAACGGAAAGCCTAAGGAGCGAGTGAGTTTCAACAAAAAACATACTACCCCTCCTCGCTTGGCAGAAAAGCTACTGCTCTGGTTCTTGAAAGATGAACTGGCAGAAGAGGTGTTGGGCGATCTGGACGAGAAATTCTATTCAACAGCAGAAAAACACTCAACTCGAAAGGCAAAGCGCAACTATTGGTTTCAGGTCATTAACTATATGCGCCCTTTTGCCTTCAAAGCCACAAAAACTCAGCGTATAACAACAAATCTTATGATTGGACATTTCTTTAAACTCTCCTGGAGAACACTTCAGCGCAACAAAATTTTTTCATCTATAAAAATTACCGGTTTTGCCATTGGCATTGCTGCCTGCATACTCATTTCACTATTCATTGGGCACGAACTTACCTACGATAGGCACTACCAAAATCAGGATCAGATTTTCCGAATAGCAAACCAATATGCCGGTACCGGAGACTTTGGTAGGTGGACAAACATGCAAGGGCCTTTTAAGCCCATTTTGGAAGACTACATTCCGGAAATAGAGTTGGTAGCCCGCACTGTATTTTGGAAGTGGGGAGATGTTGGCGAAAATCATATCAGAAGGTCAGACACAAACGCTAACATTTTTGAAAGTGGTTTCTTCTATGCCGACCCCGAACTATTAGAAATTCTGGAAATACCCATGGTATATGGCAATGCAAAGACAGCTCTCACCGAACCCAACAGCATTGTGATTTCCAAAAGTAAGGCCGACAAGTTCTTTCCCGGAATAAATCCGGTGGGTCAGCAGCTTATTTTAAATGATAGAGCAACTCAACCCTATACAATAGGGGGAGTAATGGAAGACTTACCCAACACTATGCATTTGCAAGGTGATTTTATACTCACTCTAAAGGGCCGGGAATCTGGCCCCGGTTCCACCGGCTGGTGTTGCTCCAATTATACCTTCTATATAAGAACCAAACCGGAAACCCAAAAAAGAGCCATTGAACAGAAACTTGTGAGGGTGAGAGACACCTACGTAATGGATAAACTGAGCGAAGCCGGGGTAACCGATCTGGAAGATATGCAAAAATACAGGTCGTATTATCTACAACCCATAGCCAATGTATATTTGAACCCTGAAGATATTGAAGACTATCAACAGCACGGCTCCATTGAACTGGTCTGGATTTTTGGTGCTATTGCCCTGGTTATCCTACTTCTGGCCTGCCTCAACTTCATCAATCTGTCAACTGCCAAATTAATTAACCGCTCCAAAGAGGTAGGACTCAGAAAGGTGGTAGGCTCATTCAGATCTGGGCTTATTTGGCAATTCCTTGTAGAATCTGTGTTCTATTGCTTTTTGGCTGTATTACTCGGGCTAGTATTTGTCACTCTGGCACTACCTACCTTTAACTTTATTGCCGAAAAGTCGCTGACTATTCCCTGGACAAGCCCCTGGTTCATACCTCTATTGCTGCTTTCTGTATTGGTAGTTGGGCTTATTTCAGGAATCTACCCTGCCCTATATCTATCAAAATTTTCACCAGCCGAGGCACTAAAGGGTAAAACACGGTTGAGCAGAAAGGCCTCTTTTGTGAGAGGCGGCATGGTGGTGTTTCAGTTTACTGCAACCGTAATTCTGATTATCTGCACACTGGTCTTGCACCAGCAATTCAACCACTACATGAACCAATCGTTGGGCTATGACAAAGAACAGGTCATCAATATTCTTGGGTTGGAATCACTCGAGCCTCAAAAACGCGATGTACTAAAAGAAGAATTGCTCCGTCTTCCAACCGTAGAGAGCGCCACACTTGGCGACTATCTACCTGTATCCGGAGGCCGAACCTCGAATGCTGGCTACTGGCTGGATGGCCGTAAAAGTATTGACCCCGGATTTGAGGCGGCCACATGGCTTGTAGACGAAGACTACCTCCAAACCATGAGCATGCGGTTGGTAGAAGGAAGAAACCTCACTGGCCAATCGCTCGACAGTGCCAGCATTATTATTAATCAAAGCATGCAAAAATACCTGCAATTGGAACAACCCATTGGGGCAAGACTCATAGACATGTTCGATAACAAATATGCCGTTATTGGTGTGGTCGAAGACTTTTATTTTGAGTCGCTTACAGGCAACATAAGCCCACTAGCAATGCTACAGGGCAAAGGTAGTTCTACACTCTCGGTAAAAGTAAACACTGATCAACTTAGCGAAGCCGTTGCAGGAGTCAGCTCGGTTTGGGCAAGTCTTAAACCCCATCAGCCCATTCGATATACTTTTCTAGACGATAGGTTCGAACGTATGTATGACGACTTACTAAGAGCCAAAACTATCTTCATTATCTTCAGTGTTTTGTCGGTTACTGTAGCCTGCCTTGGTTTGTTTGCCCTTTCTGCCTTTACCATAGAACAGCGAGGCAAAGAAATAAGCGTTAGGAAAGTGCTTGGGGCTAGTGTAAGCTGCATTTTCAGGCTTCTAGCCACCGATTTTATACGGCTGGTTCTTATCTCAATTGTTATAGCCATTCCTATTGGTTGGTACCTGGCTCAGGGCATTTTGCAAGATATGGCCAACACCATCCGACTTTCGTGGCCCCTATTCGGTCTGGCTGCGATCATCGCCTTTGCCGTTGCCCTGTTCACCATAAGTTTTGAAGCCATTAAAGCGGCTCTCGTCAACCCTGCAGAAAGGTTAAGATCCGAATGAAGTTGAAACACCCATACACGATTAGCCAAGTAATTCTCTCATCAATCTGGGAGATTGCCACAATCCTACCTCACCTGTTTACTGACTGGCATACTCAGACTTGTGGGGCACTATGAAGAACCCCAGGAACCATATTACCCCTCCTCGTCTGGCAGAAAAGCTACTTCTCTGGTTTTTGAAAGATGAGCTGGCCGAAGAGGTGTTGGGCGATCTGGACGAGAAGTTCTATTCAACTGCAGAAACCCATTCCCTACGAAAGGCCAGGCGCAACTACTGGTATCAGGTCATTCATTACCTGCGCCCCTTTGCCTTTCGTTTTTTCAAAATCAAAAACTCAAATACTATGATCAATCATAACTTTAAAGTGAGCTACCGACAGATGCTCAAGAACAAAGGCTATTCCTTTATCAATGTGGGCGGTTTGGCCATGGGCATGGTGGTGGCTATGCTCATCGGACTCTGGGTTGTGGACGAGCTAAATTTCAATAAGTATCACAAAAACTATGACCGCATTGCGCAGATACTGCGGGTAGAATCCAATGGTCAGGGCGGAGTAGCCGTGAACAACGCATTAGCCACCGGTATGGGCAACCTTGTGCGTGAATCTTTCCCCGACCAAATAGAGGAGCTATTTATGGTAAGGTCCAGAAAGCAAGCCCCGGTAATTACCAATGGCAACAAGAAATTTCGCGAAGCAGGTGTTTTTCTGGAAGAAAATGGCCCTGGTGTGCTCACATTAGATATGATTTACGGCAGCACTGAAGGGCTGAAAGAAACACGATCGGTTCTACTTTCCCAAACACTGTCCAAAAAGCTTTTTGGAGAGGAAAACCCCGTTGGAAAAACAGTAAAGCTCAATGCAGACATAGACTTGTTAGTTGGTGGGGTATATAAAGATTTACCCAAGAATTCTAAGTTTTCAGAGGCAGCGTTTTTCTCCCGACTCCTCCTCCTTTTTAGAGAGAATGAAGAGTCCATGAACGTTTGGAACAATTACAACATCGATATCTATGTAAAACTGGCCAACAATGTAAATCACGAACAGCTTGCCGAGCTCATTACTGAGAAAATCAAAGGGCATTATGATGATTGGGCAAGAGAGGCAAACCAAACGTTCATCCTTCATCCTATGAAAGACTGGCACTTGAATTCTGAATGGAAAGATGGGATGTCAGTGACAAGTCAGGAAAAGAAATTCGTTAGGCTCTATGGCGTAATTGGCGTATTTGTGCTGCTACTGGCCTGCATAAACTTTATGAATCTGAGTACCGCCAGATCTGAAAAACGGGCCAAAGAAGTTGGCATCCGTAAAACACTTGGTTCGCTCAGAAAACAGCTCATCACGCAGTTCTACATGGAGTCATTCCTTTATACCCTTTCTGCCTTTGGGCTGTCACTAATACTACTTTGGGCCTTACTACCTTGGTTCAATGAAACTTCAGGTAAAGGCATTTTGGCACCATGGGGTATGCCTGAGTTCTGGCTGGCCGGCACCGGGTTCATTTTATTTACATCCTTTATTTCAGGCTCTTACCCTGCCGCTTACCTTTCTAGTTTTAAACCGCTAAAGGCTTTAAAAGGTGGGCTCAAGTTTGGCAAAAGCGCCTCTATTCCGCGTAAGGTTTTGGTGGTATTTCAATTTACCATTTCCATTGCCCTGATTATCGGAACCATTACCGTAAACAACCAGATTCAGGCGGCCAAAGACCGCCCCATCGGTTACTCTCCAAAAGGAATGATCGCAATAGCTCCGGGCTCACCCCGGTTTGGTCAGCAAAAGGAATTATTGAAGCAAGAAATTCTGAAAACAGGAATGGCCGAAGCAATTGGCTTTTCCAACTATCCGGTAACCAGCACCTTAGGCTGGAACTACGGATTCTCATGGGAAGGCATGGACCCGGGATTCGATCAATCGTTCAACACCATCACTATTTCCAATGGATATGCCGATGCCGTAGGTATGGAGTTCATTACCGGCAGAGACTTCGACCCTACCAGAGAAACCGACAAGAACGCCATCATTATCAATGAATCGGCTATGAAAGCCATGCAACTGGAAAATCCGGTAGGTACAGTAGTGCGATACGATCCGGGCTGGCGAGAAGCGGTAAACTACACCATTATTGGTGTGGTAAAGGACATGATCAAAGGTGATCCCTTTCAGCAAACCGATCAGTCCATCATGTTCTTAGATCAGGAATACACCAGCTATATGTATATCCGCCTGAATCCGAATGTAAGTACGAGCGAATCTATTGCCGCCATTGGCGAAGTTTACCACCAAATTTTACCGGAAGCTCCATTCGACTTCCATTTTGCCGATGATCAATACAACCAAAAATTTGAGGCGGAACTTCGCATAGCAAGTCTTGCAAGGTTCTTTACCCTGTTGGCTATACTCATTAGTTGTTTAGGTTTATTTGGCCTTTCATC